>JBGSVX010000104.1:0-6282 GCA_041752795.1 Terrimicrobiaceae bacterium | reverse complement strand
CGCTCGCCCGGAGACCAATGGCGCCGTGTCAGTGAAATTCCGTTCTCCAGAGGCCTCCATGGGGTGAAACTCCTCGGGAAGCACGATGCGCCGAATCATGATTCCATCTGGTTGGAACTCATAGAGAAACGGACCGTATTCATCCGTGATATAGAGTGTGCCATTTTTGGTGAGAGCGATGGCCTCCGGGTCGATGCACGTCCGCCCATCCTTCATCATGGGAATCTCACTGGCGTCATCATCCGGGATCAATCCAGTCATCGCGCGTCCCTGACTGTCTTTCAAAAGAATCGTGTCCACGAGGCCGGGCCGCAGAATTTCCCCGTCTTGAACAATTTTCAGGACGGCAATGCGGGGGCGATAGGGGAGGGTTCCGTCACCTGGTCCGCGATCCGAGATCATCAGAAAAACATCCCTGGCCTTGTCATAGACAATCCCGGATCCAATGCCGCCAATGGTGTCCCCATGGGCATCCACAGAATTCGAAGGCAGTTCCCCGAAAGCCTCAATGACCGGCGATGCCATCACGGACATGGCAGGAACGGCCAGAATGGCAACAAGGAGCCGGAACATGCGGATGTTTTTTCAGAAGGCGAATGGGAAGAGAAGCCAATTCACGAAATTGAACGGCAAACGCCACAATGCGCGCCCTACAGATGGCTCTGAAAATGCGCTGGAGAATGACCCGATTCCCGGTAGGATCAAAAGGGCATCCATTTTCGAGCCTCAAATGAGAGGATCGTTTTCGTGGAATCATCCGATGCCGGCGTGGCGAAATGGCAGACGCAACGGACTTAAAATCCGTTATTCCGAAAGGAGTGTGCGGGTTCGAGTCCCGCCGCCGGTAACGTGATGAGGAAATCCCCTCGCACCGGGGGGTCGGATTTGTCATGGTGAAAAGTGATGAACTCTCTTTTTGATCTTTCGGGAACGGTTTCGGTGGTGATTGGTGCGACGGGGGCGTTGGGTGGTGCGATGGCCGGGGCACTTGCTTCTGCAGGTTCTGCGGTGGCGGTTTGCGGGCGCAATGCGGAGCGTGGAGCGGCGAGGTGTGCAGCCATTGCCGAAAACGGAGGGCGCGCACAATTTTTCGAGATGGATGCCTCGTCCCTTGAAAGTGTGCGGGAGGCAGCCAAGGCGATTGAGGAAACCCTTGGGACTCCCACGATTTTGGTGAATGCGGCCGGGGGGAATGACCCCAAAGTCACAGTCACGCCGGAGAATCCCTTTGAAAACATCACGACAGAAAATTGGGCGGCGAGTTTTGATTTGAATTTGGTGGGCGGGGCGTTGGTGCCATGCCAGGTCTTTGGTCCGGGGTTTTGTCAGCGGGGACGGGGGAGCATTATAAATATTGCCAGTGTGTCCGCGCACATTCCGCTTTCGCGGGTGGTGGCCTATTCTGCGGCGAAATCGGCGACATTAAGTCTCACGCAGTTTCTTGCGAGGGAGTGGGCGCCTCGGGGAGTTCGGGTCAATTCCATCACCCCGGGATTTTTTCCGGCTGAGCAAAACCGTGCACTGCTATTTCAGGAAGATGGTTCTCCGACACCTCGGGCTGCTTCCATTTTGGGTCATACGCCGATGGGGAGATTTGGAACGGCGGAGGAGTTGGCAGGAGCGGTGGTCTTTTTGGCGAGTGAGGCGGCCAGTGGGTTTGTGACCGGAACGGACCTGCGCGTGGACGGCGGCTTTCTCTCTCAAACCATATGAAAACTGTCTTTTCTTCTGTGGCCCCGGCCAATGAGTCGCTTTCCGACTTGTCCGTTCTGGAGGTCGTGACCTCCGCCGTTCAGGGCCTCGCGCCCGATGGCAAACGCATTCTGCTTATCATTCCAGACAGCACACGCACGGCTCCGGTGGGTCAGATTTTTAAATTCCTGTATCCTCAAATTTCCGACCGGGCAGCTTCCGTGGATGTGATGATTGCACTTGGCACTCATCCACCCATGAGCGAGGAGGCCATCTGCGCCCGCTTGGAAATCACAGCGGAAGAACGCGCTTCGACGTACGGTCGTGTCAAATTTTTGAATCACGCGTGGGATGATCCCGCAGAACTTGCGAACCTCGGAAATATTCCCGCGCAAGAAATTTCGCAGTTATCCGATGGCCTCTTCTCGATGGACGTGCCGGTTGAAATCAATCGTCACGTTTTGGAATACGATCATCTGATCATTATCGGTCCGGTGTTTCCGCATGAAGTTGTGGGATTCTCGGGGGGGAACAAATACTTGTTTCCCGGAGTCGCGGGTCCTTCGATTCTGAATTTTTTCCATTGGCTGGGAGCAGTGATCACAAATCCGATGATCATTGGCCATAAGTGGACGCCGGTTCGCAGGGTGGTGGACCGGGCTGGTGCGATGGTGCCCATTCCGAAGACCTGCTTTTGTCTTGTGGTCGAGGGTCCGACATTTGCAGGGATTTTTGCAGGCTCTCCCGAAGAAGCATGGGATGCTGCCAGTGACCTTTCCGAGAGCCTGCATCTTGAGTTCCGGGACCGCCCATTCCAAACCGTCCTGTCCTGTGCGCCTGCGATGTATGACGAATTGTGGGTTGGAGGCAAATGCATGTACAAACTCGAGCCGGTGGTTGCGGACGGCGGCGAGCTCATCATTTATGCGCCACATATCCACGAGGTCAGTGTGGCGCACGGCCATTTGATCCAGGAGATCGGGTATCACTGCCGGGATTATTTTCTCAAGCAGTGGGATCGTTTCAAAGACTACCCATGGGGCGTGCTCGCCCATTCCACGCATGTGCGAGGGATTGGAACTTTTGAAAATGGCGTCGAGCAGTGCCGGATCCGGGTGACTCTTGCCACGGGCATCCCCGAATCGGTTTGCAAAGAAATCAATCTCGGCTACCGCGATCCTGCAACGATCAAACCCTCCGACTTTGCCAACCGGGAGGAGGAAGGCATCCTTCTCGTTCCTAAGGCGGGAGAACGATTGTTCCGGTTGCGGGCTTAAATCCACAAAAAAAGTGTTTCCTCCTTTGGTGCAAAGTCTGCTACCAAGCACTTTGTGATGCGACTCGGGATGACTCATTTTGGCCGGTGGATGGCTTGGGCGGCTGTGGTCGTTTGGCTGATGCCGGCCTCCCTGTTTGCCAATGTCTCCGGCAGCGATTATCCCATGCGCCGGATTGCGGATATTTTTGCGCCACTCTCCCGCCCTGCGGAAATGATCCACGATGTGGCCATGGTCGTCATCTGGATCACGATTGGAATTTTTGTCGTGGTGACCAGCCTCTTGATTTTTATTGTGATCCGTTTTCGGAAGAAGGCGAATGATGATGGCAGCGAGCCGGCCCAAATTTACGGAAGCACAAACATTGAACTCGCATGGACGGTGATTCCCATTTTGATCACAGTTGTCTTGATATTGGTGACCAGCCGGACGATCGGGGAAATCCAGAATCACAAACTCCCGGAAAATGCCCTGCATGTCCGCTTGGTTGGACATCAGTGGTGGTGGGAGATTCATTATCCTGAACTCGGTGTCGTGACCGCCAATGAGCTTCATGTCCCCATGAGTGACCGGGACCCCGGGAAATCCCGACCAACCCGCATTGAACTGCAATCGGCGGATGTGATTCACAGTTTTTGGGTTCCCCAACTTGCAGGCAAAACCGATCTCGTTCCGAACCGCACTAACGAAACATGGATCGACCCCTACGAGAAGGGGGTCTATTTTGGAAATTGCGCCGAGTATTGTGGCACCCAGCACGCGAATATGTTGCTCCGGGTGATAGTTCACTCGCCGGAGGAATTTGAAAAATGGGTCGCCGCGCAGAAGGCTCCGGTGCCGCCCCCGGTCACTGCCGAGGAAACCAAAGGCGAGCAACTCTTTTATTCAACGTCATGCATCAGTTGTCACAGCGTGGACGGAACAGTCGCGCAGGGGGTCTTCGGTCCGGACCTGACCAAACTGATGACCCGCCAAACCATCGGAGCGGGCGTGGCTCCTTTGGATGACAAAAATCTCTGGGCATGGGTCAAAGACCCGCAAAAAATCAAAGTCGGCTGCCTGATGCCCGACATGCAACTCCTCGACCCCGAGGTCACCGCCATCGTGGCTTACCTCAAAACACTCAAATGAAAACCGGAGAGTGGAATGCGAAAACCGGAGAGGCAAAGCATGCGGCGTTTTGCTTGATTGCCCGCACCCTTCACGCAGTAAAATCTTTTTTCCAAACATCCCAAATGACCACCCTGCGAAATGCGGGTCGGAATTCGACTCGGGCTCACGGCTCGTACTTTCCGGTCTCCGCTTTCCGCTTTCCGGTCTCTCATTCCTGTGCCTGACCCAGTGACTATTCCTAATGAAGAAGTGATTCCCGTACCGGAAAAGGTCGGTCATGAACGCGGCTCCCTGACTCGCATCATTCAGGAACTGGTCTTCACTGTGGACCACAAAAAGCTGGGGCTCATGTATATTGGTTCCGGGCTCATCTTTTTTGTGCTGGCAGGGATCATGGCGACCATGATCCGGGCGCAATTGTTTTTTCCTCAGAACACCTTTTTGGAGCCTGAAGTGTTCAACCGGTTTTTCACCATGCATGGAACGGCCATGGTATTTCTGGTTGGCATGCCAATGATTTTTGGTTTCGCGAATTATTTGGTGCCATTGATGATTGGGGCGCGGGACATGGCATTTCCGAGGTTGAATGCCTTTGGATTCTGGGCCTTTTTGTTCAGTGGGGTGCTGCTTTATTTCAGTTACCTCGGTGGACCGGGTTTGTATGCGGCTGGTTCCGCGCCGGATGTCGGGTGGTTCGCGTATTCGCCGCTGACGTCCCGGGCCTTTTCGCGGGGCACGAGCACCGATTATTGGACGCTGTCGCTGCTGCTCGGTGGAATCGGGAGTATCTCCACTGCCATCAATATCATTGTCACCATCGTGTGTTATCGCTGCAAGGGCATGACCCTTGGCCGCATGCCACTTTTCGTCTGGCTGTATCTCGTCGTTGCATTCCTTGTCACGATTGCCATGCCGCCACTTTCCGCATGTCAAATCATGCTACTTCTGGACCGGTATCTTGGGGCCGCATTTTTTGATACCCAAGCCGGTGGGTCGGCGGTGCTCTGGCAGCACTTCTTCTGGATCTTCGGTCATCCGGAAGTTTACATTCTCATTCTTCCCGGCTTTGC
Organism: Terrimicrobiaceae bacterium; assembly: GCA_041752795.1. Lineage (GTDB taxonomy): Bacteria > Verrucomicrobiota > Verrucomicrobiia > Chthoniobacterales > Terrimicrobiaceae > JAJTZA01. Next base: position 1,130 of record JBGSVX010000104.1, on the reverse strand, counting down.
CATTGCTTCTGAGGTCATCCCGGTATTTTCCCGCAAACCCATCTTTGGTTATCCGATCATGGTTGCCGCGAGTGTGATGATTGCGTTTCTCAGCCTTGGGGTCTGGGCTCATCATATGTTCACCGTGGGAATGACCTCACTCGGCAACACGTTTTTTGCCATTTCCACCATGCTAATCGCCATCCCGACCGGCATCAAAATTTTCAATTGGCTGGGCACCATGTATGGCGGAAAGCTGCGGTTCGAACTCCCGATGTTGTTCTGTATCGGGTTCCTCTTTCAATTTTTGATTGCGGGACTGACCGGGGTGATGCTTGCGGTGGCTCCATTTACCTGGCAGTTGAGCGATTCGTATTTTGTGGTGGCCCATTTTCATTACGTGCTGATTGGCGGGCTTCTCTACACAATTTTTGCCGGCATCTATTATTGGTACCCCAAGGCGCTTGGAAAAATGCCAAGCAAAAAACTCGGGCTGTGGCATTTCTGGCTTTTCACGATTGGGTTTCATCTAACCTTTGCCCCGCAGCATGTCTCCGGTTTCCTTGGCATGCCGCGCCGGATCTTTACCTACGAAGCAGGCCGCGGGTGGGAGATCTGGAATCAGCTCTCCACCATTGGTGTGCTGATTCAGATTCCGGGCATTCTGTTTTTTGTCTTCAACCTTTTGTATTCCTATTGGAAAGGCAAAAAGGCAGGCAACGATCCATGGGATGCGTGGTCCTTGGAATGGGCCACGACCTCTCCACCGCCTGCCTACAATTTTGCCAAACTTCCCGAGGTCAAGAGCCGCCGGCCGCTTTGGGATCTCAAACACCCGGAGGATCCTGATTGGAAATTCGAATGAGCAACACTGCCGAAATCACCGAAACCTGGTCGCTGCCTTCTCCCCGCAAGGTCGGCATCATTTGCCTGATTCTGACCGAGTCCGCGCTCTTCACCATCTTTGTGGTGGCCTATTTGTTTTACATGGACAAAAGCCTCAACGGGCCGTTCCCGCAGGATGTGCTGGAATTTCCATGGCTGGGCAGTATCGCGCTCTTTGGCAGCAGCGCGACCATCATGCTCGCAGAAAGATTTCTCCACAAAAACAACCGCAAGGGCTTTCTGCTCTGGTGGGGACTCACGATTTT
>JBGSVX010000103.1:0-4691 GCA_041752795.1 Terrimicrobiaceae bacterium | reverse complement strand
GGGGCTTCCCGAAGAAAAACTTTTTCTCATGCACCGTGGCGTTGATCCTCAAAAGTTCACGCCTGCCGCCCGGCCACCAGAAAAATTCCGCGTGGCATTTGTAGGCGCCCTCCTGAAACGCAAGGGCATTCCACTCCTGCTCGAAGCATGGAAAAAAGCCGACCTCCCGGACTCCGAACTTCTGCTTATTGGCAGCCCGCAAAAGGAAGTGATACCCGCCCTCAAAACTTTTGCCGATCCCTCAATCCGACTGGCCGGTCATGTCTCAAATGTGGCCGCCGAACTCCAAACAGCCTGCCTGCATGTCTTTCCTTCCGAGTTGGAGGGCAGTGCCAAGGCCACCTATGAGGCCGCCGCATGCGGCCTCCCGCAAATCACCACGCGCGAAGCAGGGGATGTTGTCGTGGATGGCGAAACCGGCTGGATCATTCCACCAAATAATTTGCACGCCCTCATCGAAGCCCTCCGCTCCGCCCACGCCAACCGTGACCGCCTCCTAACCATGGGGGCAGCCGCACGTCAGCGCATCCTCAACAACTTCACATGGGACCACTTCCGGCAAAGGCTGCTCCTCGCTTATCAGACAGCCATCAAAATTCAGGGTGGATCGTGACCGGTGCTGCTACTCGGTAACAATCGAGATTTGCTCCGGTGAGCGGAGAACGATCTGCGGTTGCTCTGTGCGGTAGAGGTCAATCGCACCGCGGACCTTCACTTTTTGGCTGCGGTATTTTTCGAAGCCCTCCGGGAAATCCGCATAATTCTGACGGAAGATGACGGCAACGAAGCCCTGTTTTTTTGGCATGCCGATATTGATGAAGGTGATCCCGCCGTCTTTGGTGGTGCCAACTTCGGTGACCTGACCCGTCACGAAGGCCTCGGTGCCGGCTTTGGCACGGATGGCGTCCAAATCCATGGCGTCAAGGATCGGCGTTTCATCTGCGGCCATGACCCCTGAGCAGAGGGTTAACAAAACAACAATCGAGAGGAGATATTTCATAATTGTGCAAATTACAGAACAAATCATCGGATGAAAAATCAAAAAGCGGGCAGATCAGCTTTGACCCGGACAAATCACAAGAGAGCACCTCATCTTGCTAACCATTTGGCCGCCATCGGCGCATCTCCGATAAGTGCAAAAGAGTGGCGGCGAAGCCGCGAGGACGCCCCAGCAGAGTCGGGCTACATCGGGCGCAAGCGTGCGCGGCATGTCCAAACTGTAGCCACGGCAGTCTCTTGCCGTGTTCCTACCATCCGCACAATAGGCACTCAGCAATTCCCTGCTGCACTTATCGGAGATGCTCCCGCCGCCAGCGGCTCCCTCACCGTATCACCCTGGATACGCCTCAGTCGCCAGGAACCACTGGCACCCCCTAGTGATTTGTTCGGGTTGACGCCGGGCTTGGGGCGGCGGATATTGTGGTTCAGCCGCCCAAGCCATGGACACGCTCTCCCCTCTTCCCGCCAAGGACTTCAATGCGGAAGCGGCTGCCCACTTGATGTGGCGGGCAGGGTTTGGATGTGATTGGCAGGAGGCCCGGGAAGTTTCTGAACTGGGACTGGATTCGGCCGTGGACCGCCTTGTATTTTTTGAACCATCAAAAAACATTCCGATGCCGGCCTGCGCGGAACTCTTGGAAAGTCCCAAAGCATTCGAAATCCGGTTGCGATCTCTGCCGGATGATGACTCGCGTCAGGCCGCCCGGCGGGAGCGCAATCAAACCGAACGGCAGAATATCAATCAGCTCAAAGTCTGGTGGCTGAATCGCATGTTGAAAAGTTCGTTGATTTCTCCCGGCGTTCCACCACTCGAAGAAAAGCTGACCCTTTTTTGGCATTCGCATTTTGCCAGTGGCTTTGAAGACAAAATTGAAGCGACCCATCCGCTCTGGCGACAAAACATGATGTTTCGTCAGTTTGCCATTTCGCCATTTCCCGAGCAGTTGGAGACACTGCTTCATGACCCAGCAATGCTTCTGTGGCTGGACAATGCCTCAAGTGCCAAAGGACGCCCGAATGAAAACCTTGCGAGGGAGTTGATGGAATTATTTTCCTTGGGTGTGGGAAATTATTCTGAGGCGGATGTGAAAGCGTCTGCCCGGGCGCTCACCGGTTTGAGCGTGAACCGGGAGACATGGGATTTTGAGTTCAGAGCGCAGGCCCACGACTCCGGCGAGAAAACGTTTCTCGGGGAAACCGGGAATTGGTCGGAAGCGGACATCGTGCGCATCATTTGCGGTCAGCCCTGCACGGCAGACTTTCTCTCCCGCAAGTTCCTTGATTTTTTTGTCTGCACCAATCCCGATCCATCGTTGGTGGAGGTTGTGGCAACCCGGTACCGGGAGACCGGTTACAATTTGCGGGAATTGTTAAGGACCGTGTTTCGCTCGGAAATGTTTTACTCTCCCGCTTCGCGGAATGCTGTTGTGAAAAGCCCGGTGGTGCTTGCATTGGGAGCCTTGAAATCCATGCAAGCACCCCTTCCTCCCGGCGACCTTGTGTTGAACGCACTCCGGGTGATGGGGCAGGATTTGTTTTTTCCTCCCGATGTGAACGGCTGGCCCGGAGGAGCGGACTGGATCAATTCCAATACCCTGCTCGTTCGCTACAACTTTTCCAATTTTCTCATGAACGGTGTTAGTCCGGATGAGTTCAAAGCCTTTGACCGGAAAACGATTGACCGGGGACCGGCCCGCAGGACGTTCGTGGATGGGGAGCGGAATCCCGATGCGGTGGATTGGGACCCCAAGGCCAGCATGGAGCGTCAGGCCAACCTCCGGGAACTGCAAACCTCACGCGACATCGTAGACTATTACATCAGGGAATTTTTGCAGCGCCCTCCCTCCCGTGAAATGCGCGACGCCATCGTTCAACTTGCCGAAACGGATGCCGCCGGCGGTCGGCGTCCGCTCACGATCCGCGACGAAAATTTTAATGAACGGGCCCGTGGGCTCGTGCATTTGATTATGAGCAGTCCCGATTACCAATTGTGCTGATATGATCCCATTCCACACACGTAGAGAATTTTTGGCGACCGGCCTGAAAGGCGCGGGCCTGCTTGCGGCCGGAGCCTTTGTTCCCGCATTCGTTGCACGCACGGCTTCTGCAGCCGGAAGCTCGCGGGATGGCAGCGTGCTGGTTGTGGTTCAGCTCAGCGGCGGAAATGACGGACTCAATACCGTGGTTCCTTTTGCGGATGACCTCTATGCCAAGGCGCGGCCCAATCTCCGGCTGAGCGAAAAGGACATTTTCAAAATTGGTGACCATCTTGGCCTGAATGGAGCCATGACCCCCCTTCGCGCCGAGTTTGATGCGGGACGAATGGCCGTTGTTCAAAATGTTGGTTACCCGAATCCCAACCGTTCGCATTTCCGGTCCATGGAGATCTGGCACACGGGTCGCGGGGACAATGAGATCCGCCAAACCACCGGATGGTTGGGGCGGTATTTTGATTCCTGCTGTGAAGGGACCGATCCGAGAAATCGTCCCGGGGAAATCGGGATGAGCTTTGGCAAGGTCATGCCACAGGCGTTTCGTAACACCTCCAATGTGGGCCTCGCCATCCACGATCCCCAAACCTTCCAGTGGAACCCCAGCGGCGAAACCACCACGCTTGCCAATGCCCAGGAGAAAGTTTTTGAAAAAATCAATCGTCCGGGAGCTATGACCGCCGAAGCCGGGGGCATTGTCGGCACCGAGCCGGAGACCATGGATTTTCTGCGGCACACGGCCATGAATGCTGTGGTGGCAGGCGATTCCATTCGGGCCATTTTAAAGAAGGAAGACAATCGTGGCAAATACCCGAACGGCCTGCTCTCCGAGCAATTGCGCATGGTGGCCAAACTGATTGTCGGCGGGTTTTCCTCCCGCGTGTTTTATGTCTCGCAGGGGGGCTATGACACACACGCCAATCAAATTTCCAATCATGCCCGTCTCCTTCAAGATTTCAGCGGAAGCGTTGGGGCCTTTTTGGAGGATCTCAGAAAACAGAAAGCCTCCGAGCGTGTGACGGTGCTGGCATTCAGCGAGTTCGGCAGGCGGGTTGCGGAGAATGGAAGCCAGGGCACCGACCACGGTGCGGCTGCACCCATGTTCCTTTTTGGCGATGCCGTCAAAGGCGGCGTGCACGGAAGTCTCCCCGACCTCTCCGATCTCCAGGATGGGGATCTCAAACATTCCATCGACTTTCGTCAGGTCTATGCCTCGCTTCTTGAGCGCTGGTTGCAAACCAAGCCGACTCCGATCCTCGGAGAAACCTATCGGTCTCTGGACATTATTTGATTTCCAAATTTACGGATTGGAAGAACCCAGGAACCGGAAAACCCCGTTTTCGTCGCGGAAGAAGCCGCGCTGGATGACCTCGTCGGCATCATCATCCAGTCGTGAAGAGTGCCCGAGGTCGGCCTTGGTCCACGATTTGTTTTTTACCCGTCCGCCTGCTTCCAGTACTTCTCCCGCAGGAAGGGTGATGTCATCATAGGCTTTTTCCGAGAGCCGGACCGACTCAATCGATTTTGGATTATAGAGAGAAATCCACCATGCACCAAAGGCGTCCTCAGCGGTGGTTGGAGTCACCTCGAACGTCACATTGCCGGCCGTCGCTTCCCCTTCGTCGAGTCCAATTTTATAGAGGGCAGCGACCTCCCCGCGCGAGGCAAGGAATCCTGCCAGATAAGCACGCAGTGTTTTTT
>JBGSVX010000102.1:0-2868 GCA_041752795.1 Terrimicrobiaceae bacterium | reverse complement strand
CCCACGCTCTCGAATTTCCGTGAAGGAATCCCCGGTGGATCAGGCAATGTGTTTGGGAGCCGCATTGACAAGGCCGTTGATGGTTCTTACACGCTCACCGGAGCCGATGGTTCCGCCCGGCGATTTGTGGTGCAGGCTTTTCCGGGCGGAGGACTTAATCGCGAGCGTCCCTACTTGGACAAATGGACCGACTCCAATGGAAACTTTTTGGATTTTGATCACCAATCCGACGTTAATGACCCAGGCTACGGGAAGTTGAAAAGCATCACCTCTAGCAATGGAAGTTTTGTTCGCTTCGAGCATGACGTTTTGGGCCGCATCAAATCGGCTTTTACGGGTGACGGACGGCGCATCGATTATCGATACGACGGCCACGGCGACCTCATTCAAGTCACCCGCCCCGATGCCTCGGTTGTTGGCTATGAATATGGCCGATTCACGGAATCAGGAAAAATCTTCTCGGATCATCTCATTGTTCGGGAACTCAAGCCTGATGGCAGGATCTTGGAGAACGATTATGATGCACTTCGCAGGGTGACCGAACAACGCGCCACGGTCGGCACTGACATGACACCCGTTCGCAATGCGACCTTTGCTTACGATCAAACCAAGGACACCGACCCGCAGAGTCCGTATTTCAATGCCCTCACCGGCCACACCATTGTGGCGGATGCCTATGATCGGGAAACCCGCTACGATTATTTGGGAGGACAGGTTGCCGCAATCACCGACCCACTCAATCAGACAGTCTCCCAAGAGTGGTATGCCCCGGGTGACACATCAGCAGGTGCCTTCCCCCGCAGTCTCAAACAGCACATCGATAAACGCGGATTTTCAACAACCTTCTTTTACGATGGAGCCGGTAACCTCGATTACCAAACGAGTTCAGGCGATGTAACCGGAGACGGGACATCCGATTCCATCACTACACAATACGCATTCAATTCCCTGAACCAGCCCACAGAAATTATTGACCCCGGTAGCAACAGGCTTGTCTTTCATTACGCAGATTCTTTGAGACCACGGCTCGCCACCAAGGTCCAGCGATTCGCGGGTGCAACACTTATCAGCGAGGATGTTAACACCTACGAGGATGTGGTTTCAAGTACTCGGCAAACCAGAGGGCTCTTGGCCAGCACGGTCACAGCCTCCGGGTCTGCCGATGAAGCCGTCACGAGCTGGACTCACGACCCACGAGGTTATCCTCTCAGCATGACCCGGGAAACCGGAACCTCTGATCCGGATGTGGTCACAACGTTTGTTTTTAACAATCGTGGCGAAGAAAATGAACGTAGGGACTCCGCCGGGAGAAAAGTCGTGTCCGCCTATGACAATATGGGAAGGCGCATTTGGGAGGAGTATTGGCAGAATTCAAGCCGCATCGGCTGGAACTACCGATATTTTAATGGCAACGGCGAAGTGGAATGGACCGATGGTCCGAGATATGCGCCGGAGGATTTTGTGTGGCGCAAATATGATGGTGCGGGCCGTCCCATGGAAGAACTCGTTTGGCGCAGCAAAGTCAACAATGCTGCAACAGGAGTCGATGCAGGTTTGCCAAACAATGCCCTCTATTCCAGCGCGTTTTTCCAACACAACCTTTTTGGAGATTTAACGGCAGCAATCAACCCACTCGGAAATGCGCAAACATATACCTACAATGCCATTGGTCAACTGACCGGTGTGCAACGCAGAGCCGGAGGCCCGGCCGGAAGCATCCAATCCACCGAGGAGTTTACACGCGAGCCCGGAGGATTGCCAGCAACTCACACCAACCCCCTCGGTGGAGTAACCAATTATGCGTACACAGCCGATGGGAAACTCCGCCGTCAGGAGAACCCGGATAGCACCGTTCTCGAATGGCGATATCAATTGGATGGGCGGGTTGTTCGTGAACCGATCAATCACAATAATTATTACGACATCGCCTATGATGACACCGCTCGCACGATCACCAAAACCCTGAAAACCCTGAGTGGAGACACGCTTGCCACCGAAACCAAAATCTTGGACCGCCGGGGAAACTGCATCAGCGAAACCGACCGCGAAGGAAACACATGGTTGCGCACCTATGACGGGCTGAACCGCCCAAAAACCATCAATGGCCCGGCTGCAACTACTGATGCGGCCCAGCAGAGCAGCACCTTTTCCTATGACGCCAGCGGGGAAACAACCGTTGTCGAAAATGCCCTCGGTGAAACCGCTGCGACAACAACCGATATCATGGGCCGAACAACGCGCCTCGAACTTCGAGACGCATCAAACGCCCTCAATCAGGTCACCGCATGGACCTACTCTCCCGATCACCAAAGCGTGACAATCACCAGAGGCGAAGGTGCTGATGCCATTTCGGAAACCGTTTTCACTGACACCACTGGCGCAGAAATTTTACGAATCAATGGAGAAAACGAAAAAACGATTTTCGCTCGAAACCAGCACGGACTTCTTCGCCAGATCATTGATCCTTTGGGACGCGCAACCGTGATCGAGTATGATTTTCTTGATCGTCCCAAAAAACGCACCAAGCCAGATGGTGGCTTCGAGTTTCTTTATTATGACCCGGCAGGAAACCTGACAGGTCGCTCGATGAATAATGTCCTCGGCTGGCAAGCGGGTTACGATACCGCCGGGAGACAAACCTACGAAGTCACCTTCCTTGGTGGTTCGGGCACCCGCTACCAAGAACACACATATTACCCAAGCGGGCCGGAAGCTGGCCTGCGAAACACAACCGAAGATCAGCGCGGTGTCACATTTTTCCATGCGTATGATGACTTCCGCCGATTGGAATCCCTCACCGCATCCGGCCCTCTGCCCGAACAAAACCAATCACTTGCTTGGACCTATGACAATAGAGGCATCCCTGAA
>JBGSVX010000101.1:0-2851 GCA_041752795.1 Terrimicrobiaceae bacterium | reverse complement strand
GACCAGAGGGAATGTGCCTGCTGCCTGCAGAAACTCAGGCGGCTTTGATTTTTCAAAGTGCCTCGGTGCAAGACGGAGGGAAAGCTGCGGGAACGACGAAGTTGCTTGTCCTTGACCTGACATCAGGAAAACCCACCGCGATGTATCGATACGATCTCTCTGCCGAAGAGGCCGGGGTTAATGCCGGGGAACTCTCCGTGAACGATTTGGTGGCACTTGATGATTCGCATTTTCTTGTTCTGGAACGTGATGGAAAAGGACGCGATGGCTCAAAGGATCCCAAATTGTCCGGCTACAAAGCGGTTTGGTTGGCAACCACCGAAGGCGCAACAAATTTGCTCGCCGGGGAGCCGAAGGCAATTCCCATGAAAAAGACCCTGCTCTTCAACCTTGCTTCTCTTGTTCGAGATCAAAAAATGCTCGCAGCAAAATGGGAAGGCATCGTGCTTGTGCCTCCGCCGGACAACCAACAAATCACCCTGCTCATGACTGCCGATAACGATTTCCTCTCGCCCATTATCCGCGAAGAGGGAAAGTCCTATGAGTTTCCCAGGGCAGAAGATGCGGTGCCGACTCAGTTTTTTAAGATTCGCGTTCCCCTGACCCTCGGACGGTAAACGGACGGAAATTTGTCCCCCAGCTTCATTCCATGACACTCCCCAACAAAATTACGATTTCGAGGATTTTGCTGATTCCGGTGTTTGTCTTGTTTGCCCTGTATTATGGGGATGGAGTGCGTGAGGGGCGGCCCGAGGAGTGGCAGCGTGTTGCTGCGATTGCCGTGTTTTTGCTCGCGTCTCTCACCGATGGAATTGATGGCTGGGTCGCAAGACGGTTTGGTCAGAGAAGCAAGTTGGGTGCAATCCTTGACCCCATTGCCGACAAGGGCCTTTTGCTCACCGCAATCATCATTCTCAGCGTGAGCGGTTGGGCGATTTCCTTTCCTCTTTGGTTTCCGGTGCTTGTGATTGCAAGGGATGTGGTCATTGTGGGGGGATGCATGGTTTTAAAACATCTTGGCGGGGATTTGGACGTCCGCCCTTCGTGGACGGGAAAAACAGCAACGGCGTTGCAAATGACCGCCATTGCGTGGGTGATGTTACAACTCGCGCATTCGATTTACCCCGTGGCGGCAGCCGGGTTGTTCACGCTTATCAGCGGGGTGGATTACATCCTGCGGGGGCTCGGGCAACTTCGTCACCACGACCACTTTCCTCACTAAAATCATGAGAGTTGCTGCCATTGTGGGCCGGCCAAATGTCGGCAAATCCGCGCTGTTCAACCGTCTGGCTGGCCGCCAAATTTCCATTGTGCATGACCAACCCGGAGTTACGCGGGATCGGTTGGCCGCCGTTTGCAAAATTGGCAAAGAGTCGTTTGAGATCATTGACACTGGCGGAATCGGGTCCGAGCCGGATCCGGACTTTGCAGAATCCACCAAAGAAGCCGCAGAAATCGCCATCGCAGGAGCGCAGGTTTTGATTTTGGTGGTGGATGCTCAAACCGGCGCGACCCCGCTTGATGCCGAACTCGCCAGGCGCCTTCGTTCCTCAGGGCGCCCCCTGGTTCTGGCTGTCAACAAAGTGGATCACGCCGGGTTGGAAGCCACCGCTTCGGATTTTGTGCGACTCGGGATTGACCCGATTCTCACAGTGAGTGCGGCACATGGACTCGGCATTGATGACCTCATCGCGGCCATTGAGGAACACCTCCCCAGCGGTGACGGCCCGGAGCTTTCGGAAATCGAAAAGGCCCCCCGCCTTGCCCTCGTCGGGCGTCCGAATGTGGGCAAGTCCTCCCTGATCAATTCCCTGCTTGGAGAAAATCGCACGATCGTGAGTGATATCGCGGGGACCACCCGGGATGCGGTCGATATTGTCTGCGAACACGATGGGCAGCCCTTCGTCTTCTGTGACACCGCCGGAATCCGTCACCGCTCAAAACACAACACCTCGGTGGAAGTTTTCAGTGTCATGCGCTCGGAAAAAACCATCGAACGCGCCGACCTGTGCGTGTTGGTCATTGACGCAACCACCGGCCTCACCTCCCAGGACAAAAAAATTGCAGGCCTCATTCAGGAAGCCGGCAAAGCCTGTATTCTTGCGCTGAACAAATGGGATCTCGTGCTCAAAGACGCAGGGAAAGATGCCGACGAACGGGCTCTGCTCAAAGAACACATGGAGCGCCTGCGCGTGGAACTCTTTTTCCTGCCATATGCTCCCGTGGTGATTCTCTCCGCCAAAACCGGTGAAAATGTGAGTCGCCTGTTCTCAACAATCGAAAAAGTTCGCCAACACGCAACCCGCCGCGTCGGCACCGGGGAACTCAACCGCCTCCTCAAAGCGGCTACCGAACGCCAGGCTCCCCCCATACGCTCCAACCACCGCCTCAAAATCCTCTACGCGACACAAATTTTTAATGACCGGGCCCGGCCATTCGATCCTCCGGCTTTCCTGCTCTTCGTGAATGACCCGCGCCTCCTCCCTGCAAGCTACACGAATTATCTCACCGCCCGCATTCGCGAGGAATGGGAATTCCCCGGTCTCCCGGTTTCCCTCCGCCTCCGTGGAAGAAAGCGGGAAAGGGATTCTGGGTGATTTAATTTTCTTTCCGGATTGTTTTGTCAATCGAGTTAGCGATGGAGGAAGCAAGCTGGTCCTGAGGGATGGCTTCTTTTTCTATGCGGCTGGCAATGATGTCCCGGAGTTGTTGCTGGTCCACCGGCTTGGTGAGAAACTCAGCGGCTCCGAGGGCAAATCCAAGTCGCCGATCGTTGAGCATGGTGACAATAATGACTGGAATTGCGCTGGTGGAGGGGTCGGCCTTCAAGGCGGAGAGAACCGACCATCCA
>JBGSVX010000100.1:0-6290 GCA_041752795.1 Terrimicrobiaceae bacterium | reverse complement strand
GCAGGCTGGATTCTTCCAGCAAATGATGTCCATGCCGTTTGTGAACGATTGGAATTTGCAAGAAGCAACCGGCAAAGAACTTTTGCGCTCGGGCAAAATGCAGCAGCTCATGCACGCAGCCGATTCACTTGGGAGGAATATAGCAGGAGGGCTCGGGCTAATCTCAAAGATGTGCTTCGCCATTGAAGCAGGACCAAAGTTTTCTTCGCATCTTTTCCACATCGAATTGCTCCCTAGCACACCGAATAATCTCCGGTCGGTATTTCCGCTTCGCTTGGGGATTAGAGAGGGCTGTGGAAAAATCAGAAACTGGAAAATTCCTATCAGTAATCTCGATTCCTACTTCATAATGGTCCGCCATTTTAATAACCGAGCAGTGGGGGTGACCCGCAGTAATGACTGGAAGCCCTGCACTAAAATAGGTGCAAAACTTGGCAGGAAAACTGAAGTGATTGTAGGAAGGGTCTTTGTCTTCCAGCGACATGAGAGAAATGCCCCAGTCCATGCTTCGCAGAGCCTTCTTCAAATCCTCCTCCGAGAGATTTCCATGTTGAAACATCCATGGCCGAAACCAGCCCCTCTGGGAGTAGTCATGAGCACCGAAAAGATGGAGCTCCAGTGGGCAGTCAATACGAACTTTATCCAGAAGATCGACTAAAAAGGCAAACTCTTCGTGGAGTAAAACGGAACCCGCATAAGCTAGACGCACAGGCGGACCAAAACGCGACGGAGGAAATGAGTTTTCCAAAAAATTGATGTCCTCCGGTTCAATTCCTTTTCGGCAGATCAATGTAGAATAAAGCCCTGTAATGTGAGCCAAATCACACGCCATAGGGGAGCAGATCGCATCGCGTGTGGTTGCCAAGGCATACAGTTCGGTCTGCATTCTTGCCATCCGTGTGATCCTAGACATCCCCGCCCTTTGTGCAAAATTGTGCACATCTACATAGTCATGGATCGAGGTATGAAAGCCCCTCCCACTTCCACATTTCCAATTTGGCATTGATCCAACAAGAGCTTGATGAATCGGCAGAATGCTCCAGTCGTGGGGAACAACCCAAATACAGTCCGGCTTCACCTGCTCGATAGCACGTCGCAAATCTCGAGCCGCCAGCGGAGACCAAAGATGTTCCATCATCCAAGCCTTCAAACGAGTCAATTTCCGTGAGGGCATCAGTTTGCCGGGAGGGCAGCCACAAAAGTGACGCTCAATTTCAAGCCCGCCAAGAATTTCCGTTTCTCGATTTCCGTTTTCCGATTTTCTGACGCTCCACCAATAGACTTTTCCAGTAAACCCGCGAAGCATCTGCCGGACAACAGCTGCTCCGCCACCGGCGGCATCGGGGGGAAATTCGGTAGAAACCAGAAGATTCATCAAATATACGATTCCATAAAGCAACTGCCTGAATTACAAGAATTATCTGAAATGAATACCAAATCAATTTACGACTCATATTGGAAAAGCGGTTTACATCCAGATCCCCACTGGGATGAAGGCCGGGTTCGCAAAGAGTTTTCCCCACTTCTTGATTGTCAGAAAATTATAGATTACGGGTGTGGAGTGATTTCCAGAAAATATGGAGATACGATGTCCTCATTGGTTCCAGCCTACATTGGCGCAGATGTGAGTGAATTTGTTGTTGAGCAAAACAAATCGGCAGGTTTCCAGTGTGTTACGATAAATCCAATTGACCAAAAACTGCCATTCAACGGGGAAGACTTCGATGGAGCAATCTGCTGCGAAGTATTTGAGCATCTATACGACCCATTGCTGGCGGCAAAGGAGATATACAGAGTGCTACGTCCAGGAGGCAAATTAGTTGCAATGGTTCCAAATTATGGGTACCATGCATGGCGACTTCTTGCTTTGCTTCGCGCTCAGGTGCCGTCAGAACCAGAAAAGGCTGAAAATCGATACAATGGAGTCCATATCCGATACTTCAGCATGCTTATGTTTAGTCGGCTATTGAGAGACGCGGGCTTTTCTTCTGTTACAGTAGAGGCATATGATTCTTCTACGGTGTGGGATGTATTTTTTGCTGCCGGTCCATTGGCAAAAATTAGCATGTTTGCTAGAAATCATTTCCCGAAACCTCTTCACCTAAGATGGTTGCAGTCAATTTATCCGAATGTTTTTGCAATGCGGCTTAAAGCATACGCGACGAAAACTTAACAGAGGATTCTTTTAAGACCCGCTTAAATGTCCAAGCCATAAGAAACTGGTTAAGAGTCGTTCCCAAAAATGCCGAAATCAAAATTTCAGAGCCATGTCTCACTTCGTATACCATTTGGCCTACCCCAACTCGAACGGAACTATAGGCGGCCTCCCTTAAATTCTGTTTTTTCAGATTTTCCCAATGGTCCGGCCAAAGGGTTTTAGTATATTTCCATCTCGGAAGTTGCAAGGGGCTTTTTAAAAGCGAAAGAGCAATGACGCGTCTCCAACTGTATGCCTGATTCCGATACAAAAGATTTGAAATACCATACGATTTTCTCCTTGGTTGATGGTGTAAAAGTAATGGTATTGGCAATGGCGCACAACAAAATGGCATGGGTTGTGTCTCCGCCATTCCAAAAGATTCATTAAGGGACTTGGAAAATAAAAATAGACGGCTAGGCGCCCGTTGAGTCCATTTTTCAACCTTGCCATTCCAAAGTGGCCAAATACAATTATATCCAGAAACTCCAAGAGGAGATTGCCCAGAACCCTTAAAATCAATTAACCAATCTTTCATTTTCGGACTTGGAAATTCATCGGCATCAAGACGAAGAATCCAGTCATGTTTTGCTGCCCACCATCCGAAAGGCCAGTGGGGCTCCTGCTGGAAGCAACGCGGACCTTCAAAAAAGCGCCCCCCATATTTGCAAACCAGTTCGTGAGTGCTCCCGGTAGCAGGTACTCCCTGCACAAGTCGATAACCGGTAGGCATCGGTCCGTCGGGCGGCAAGTCGGCGAAATCCCTTGCTAACTTGATGGGCGGGGCATCGGGTTCGCGAAGCGATAGATCCTCCGGAGATTCCCAGCCCACTTCATACAGCATGTCGTCCGTTCCACTTTCCAATTTCCATTTCCCAAGTTCTGCACTCTCCGGACCATCGTGAACCACGACAAGATCGTCATAGCACCCCGAAGCATGCTGGAGAAGGCGCTCAAGGAGATCGCGTTCTTTGTGGAGGCAGACGACGAGGGATATTTTCGGCATTAGATTGTAGTGAAGTGGGGTGTTCGATAGCGCCACCGGTGCGCCAAGCCGAGCATTGGGGCTTCAAAAAATCGAAACGAAAGCCAGCTCACAGAAATGCTGCCCAGAATGGCGAAAACAACCATCAGCAGATCGCGTGGGGAATTCAGGCAGTTGCTTGTGTGGAGAAGCTTCATGCAAAAATACATGACAATTGGATGGTAAAGATACATTCCATAACTGATTTGGCCACTACCCGTGAGCGGGGGCAACCTGAAGAGGCCGGCTTTGCTTGTGGCTCTGTTCCGTAATAGCCAAAGGAGAATCCATGCAAAAAAAATGGTCAGAAAACTATGTCCCCATGTCATCATATGAATGTCATTGTTCCACCGAACGGAGATCAACAAATATAGAAATACGCCCGGAAGTAAAATTCGGAGAAAAAAATTGTAGCGATCAAACAAGCGGAAAGTTTGATCACGGTGGTTTTTCACCAGGTAGGCCACAAGAATGCCCAACAGAAGCGAATCCATGCGCAACGGGGCAAGCATATAGCTGGCATAGTGGGAACCTGTATAAAAATAGGCAAAGGGGCGTCCGATCATCGCAATCGCAGCTCCCGTGAGGCAAAGTGCTGGCATAAATTGCACTGGTGTGAAGCGGATAATCAATGGCGCGACAAGGTAGAACTGCTCCTCAATGGCCAGGGACCATGTAACATTCAACCATAGGCCGCCATAGGTTTCGTGAGCGGCCATCCAGAAATTTTGGAGGTAGAACGCGTATGTCCAAGCCGGGATGACCCCTGTGCCTAGAATGTTGAATGAGATCAGGCCTGCGGCATTGAGCAATACTGGAATCACAAGCAGGTAGTAGATGGGGGCAATTCTAAACGCCCGGCGCGCATAGAAGACGGAGAAATAGTTCGGAGCCTCCCTGTTTGCCAACAGGATGCCGCCAATCAGAAATCCGGAGAGCAAAAAGAATAAATCCACACCCGTTCGTCCGATGCGCAGCGTGGCGCCTATCTCCCTGAGAATCTGATTGTCGCTCCCAATGCAAGGAATCGAAATGAGATGCCAGACCAGCACTCCCCAGACAGCGATCCCGCGCAGACCGTCAAGTTCGACGATGCGGGAGGAATCAGATCTTTCTTGCGTGGCTGTCGGCATTGAAACCTGCCTTTAACTGAGAGGTTTTCGTGCCAGCACATACATGCTGTATTTCGTAGTATCCGGATGCGATTCACGAAATTCTTCCGAAGTTTTTTCGATAGAAAAACCATTGTTCTCAAACCACCAGCGGACATCGCGAAGCCCCGTGAAGCATACGGCATCTTGATCCGAGCACCACTCTGAGTGATAGAGAACCCTTGGTTTAAGATTTATATAAAAACTCCCAGGTGGTGCATTAAGAATTCGTTTTACTTGGTGTCTTACGCGAAAAAGATCACAGCAGTGGGCAAGGAAATCCAAAAATGAGAGAGTTTGTAGCTTTTCCCGAAGTCGTCTAGGAGTAAAGCCAAAAAATACGCTTGGTGAAAGGCACTCCGACTGTATAAACTCCGGGCAAATAACAGCAACAAGGCCTCCAGGCTTTACAAGCCGTGAAAGCAGATTAAGATGTTCTAAAGGTCTTGTTGTATGTTCCAAAACGTAAAGACTTAATCCAAAATCAAACGTGGACGAAGGCACGGTCTTTATTTGGTCCAAAGTTAAAAATGTCGCTCCTGGAAATCGTTCTGTATTCTTTGCCAATTGATCTTTTGAATAATCGGCACCAGTATAGATGATGCCCTTTGCTTCGGTTTTCTCGTAGAAATGGGCGGCACCACAACCGATTTCTAACAGGGATTTTCCACTGTTCAGTTGCGAAATAAAATGATCCAAGAGCGGATTGGGGGTCGCCGAATAGGATTCGGAAATGCGCTTGGTGCTTATGTAATATTCCAGAGGTATGTCCTCGTAGAACTTTCGCATTTTGTCTTCTAAATCGTGAAGACGCTCAGGGCCAACGTCACAATGTGGAACTATCGTCATAGAACATTAATAAAATCCCCTTTGTAAAGCATGCTTGGCGCCCGGGAGGCCAAGTTTGATTAAATTTTTAAGCAGGCGGTATTTTAGATACCGCTTGCGGCTATGTTCATGCCAGAGCCCAAGCGAATCAATTCGGCGGATTGGTTCGCCCATGTAGCGGGAGCGGTCTAAAAGACTATTTGAAAGTCCTGACCCAATGATATCTCCAAGAAATAATTCTGGAAATGAAATGCCATTTTTCAAATAGTCAAGGTAGGAATTAAACTGGTCTTGTAAATCTGAGGTAGGACGAAATGCAAAGAAGTCGGTTCGATATGCGTGCTTGTTGTCTGTGGGATAATTTCGATAATTTGACACCATAAAAACACGTTGTTCCGCATAGAATTGGGATAGTTGGGTGATTAGTTTCTCCTCATTAACAATAAATACATCTGGGTGAAGATGAATCACGAGATCGTATTTGGATGCCAAACAGTAGTAGTCAACCAAAGCCTCAAAATGACCATAAGCATATCCTGCATTTTTATTCGTAAAAATTGATTGAAGGGAGGGATTCGGAAAGCGCGCCAAGCTTTTCAAGATGCGTTTGCGGTCAATTTGTCCATTGTTGCAATGAAATAATATATCAGCTTTTGAGAGGATTGGTGATGAAGATAAGAAATACGCAGATGCTGCAATTTCCCATGTCTGGCGAAATGATGTGTAAAACAACAGTGTTTTCATTATGTTTGTCGTTAAGTGAGGGCAGCACGCCTTCGTAAGTTTTTTCTCCACTCGCTGAAACGCACACGATAATACAGCGGTTTCAGCGCAATTCTCTCCTCTAGAGAATGGCCAAACTGATTTTTATCCAGCCACCCGGCTACTTGGCGGGCCTGTTCGAGGTCCGCGTGCGCGCGAGGGTTTGGAACGCCATCCACGGCAGTTTCCAGCGTCTCCTCCAGGCGTTCAATTGATACATTGGCCGAGGCCAGCCTGCGGACATGTTTGCGAGATGCTTCCCCCATTTGTCGGCGCAGGGGTTCGTCTCCCGCTAGTTGCAGGATAGCACTGGCAGTGCTGCTGACAG
>JBGSVX010000099.1:0-3708 GCA_041752795.1 Terrimicrobiaceae bacterium | reverse complement strand
ATGCGCAGCCAAACAGAGAGCGCAAAACCCGCACTCGCGATGATCAACAAAATGGCCAATGCTGTCATGCCACGATGATTTTCCTTTCTTTGAGAATCACGTTCTGGAGTTTGACTCCATCCACCTTGGGAAGCATGAGGTAAGAGACTCCGAGTTCGAGCAGGTTATCCACCACCGAGAGGTCCACGGCATGGATCGCCGAGGGAACACCAACAATGCCACACCGATACGCCAACACATCGTTTACCTCCTCAATCCGCAAGGCACTCACTAACAGCTTCGCGCGAGGGAGCCCGAGTTCTTCAAGCACATCGCGAAACTCAACACTCCCGAGATGAGTTTTGCACGGCAGCCTCCGCAGCTTGCGGGGATCGGTGTCCACCGCGATGACCGTTTCACCACGCTCTGTGAGAGACATCGCGAGACGGCGGCCCAGCGTGTTCATTCCAATGACGATGATATGATCCGAGAGCTCGGCCGACGCGCTGAGATCGGATTCCTCCTTTGCGCGGAAAATTTTAAAAATTCCCCGGGCATTCAAAACTTCAAAGACCCTTCCTGCTGAAAGCATGAAATACGAGGAGATGGCGATGGTGATGATTCCGACGAGTCCGGTGATGGTGATGATCTCTCGTCCGACGAGCCCGGCGGAGGCTGCAAGGGCTACAAAGATGAAGGAAAACTCGCTGATTTGACCCAAAGACGTGCCGGCAAGAAACGAGGTTTTGTTTCCAAACCCCAATCGGGTGAGCAGGAATTGCACGATGAGAGGTTTTCCAATCAGCACAAACAGGGAAAGCGCCGCAACCGGCACCCACTGGGAAGAGATATCACCGGGGGACATCTGAAGCCCAAGCGAAACAAAAAAGACCGCCACAAAAAAATTCATGAGGGGTTTGATCCGGTGTTGGAGGTCCTTGCTGTAGGGGAGTTGGGCGAGACTGACCCCCGCAAAAAATGCTCCGAGTTCGACGGAGAGTCCAAGATGCTCTGCGACCGCAACAAGCGCAAAACACCAAAACAAACTCCAGATAAAAACCGTGGCCGTCGATCGGGCCGCCCACTCAAACGCCACAGGCAACAAAAATTTCGAAAATGCCAACACGCCGGTCAGCAGCAAAATCATTCCACCAAAGGCCTTGGCAATTCCAACTCCGACTGCCATTCCGTCATACCCGCCCGCCCGAAGACCGCTCAAGACGGTAAGCACGACAATGACCACAATGTCCTGCACAAGAAGAATCCCAACGGAGATCCTCCCGTGCAGTCGGTCAAACTCGCCTTTGTCGGAGAGCACTTTCACGACGACCACGGTGCTGCTGAATGTGAGAGCCAGCGCGAGCACGATGGCATCCTGCGCTCCAAACCCGAGCACCAAACAAAACAGCCCGGCTCCGGTTGCGGTCAGAACAACCTGACCCAATCCCGCCAGCACAGCCACACGCCCGACATCCCGGATTTTTTCAAAGCTGAGTTCCAGGCCGACGATAAACAGGAGAAGCACGATTCCCAATTCGGAAACCAATTCCATGGAGTGGGAGGATTTGACCAATCCGGCCAGCGGCCCGATCAGCAAACCCGCAAATAGAAACGCCGCAATGGATGGGAGTCGGACCGAGCGGGCCAGCACAGCAAAAGCCGCAGCGGCCACAACCACAGCCCCCAATGCCGGAAATATCTGCTCGTTCATCGAGCTCATAGATTAGTTCCTCATCAAAGGATTTCCAAGCTTGCTCGCCGATTGCAGAGTTTTCATGAGAATCTTTTTCGCATCATGAAACTCCGGTTCTTCACTTTTGCCCTGGAGTGCCCGCTGGTAAAGGGACAGGATCCTCTCCCGGCAGGCAGACAGAGAGAAACCGGATTCGATGGCAGCACGATTTGAGGCAATGCGTGATGCGTCGGGATCAGGCCGCGCAGGCGGCTCCAGAAGTCGGCTGGCACAAGTTTTCTCAATCACCAACCTCTGAAGCGAGGTCGGCAGTTCGCCAAAATCGATTTCCTTTCGTGAACCAAGAGCACGCAGGGCTTCCTCGCTTTGCATGGCCGTGAACGGAATCCCGTAAGCCCTCAACCCGGCTTCCCATTGGGCCAAAATTTTGTTTTCGAAACCGGGGGAATTTAAAAAGGCGACCGGAATATTCCATTCGGAATACATGCCCTCCAGCACGACTCCAGCCTCCGCAAAATCGGAGGTCACCCCGGGCAAGTCCCTGCCAAAAAGATTTTTTCCCGCCAGCCATGGTTCCAGAAAGGCCATGCCGAATCCCTCCTCCACGCTCGTGGAAAGACACTCGTCCGCTCCCAGCATGAAATCATGCCATGACATCCCGCATCGTTTTGTCGCATCAAAATCCACCGGCAAATGCAGTCGCTCGCTCAAATTTTGCCACCGCAAATAGGCATCAAGGTCCGGTCCGCCTTGAGGAGCCGAGCTGATCACATATCGGTCTCCAGGTTTTCCCAAGCAGGAATGAAGCAGCACCTCCCCAAGATTTTTTCGAGGAATTCCCCGCGTGGGATACACGAACACGCGCTCGCCATCAGGCCGAAAGGGTTCTCCACCCTCTGGAAGAAGGACCGGGTTGGGAAGCACATGGGCATCGGGAAATCGTGAGGCCGCCCCTCGGGTCAAACACGCAATCAAGACCCGCTCGGAGTGTGGATACAAAACCGTGGAGAGCCGCTCCCTCCCACCGAACCCCTCGCTGAGAAGGTGGTAATTTTCTGGGCGGTTGTTCTCTGCAAAATCGTGAAGCTGAAGCAACATCGGGCGCCGCGCGTGAGCCCACTCCGCAACGGCCTTTGGCAGGGCCACATTTTTTCCGAGGGCATGATTGTGAATGTGAAGAATGTCAGCATCTGCGCCCCATGTGGCATGACACGCCCGCTCGACCGGCCCCACCACATCCGTCGTGCTGCCATAGGCCAGCTCGGGAACAACGACCACGTGATTTTGTGGGATGCGGCCTCCGGCTGGCTGACCCTCTC
Source organism: Terrimicrobiaceae bacterium (assembly GCA_041752795.1). Lineage (GTDB taxonomy): Bacteria > Verrucomicrobiota > Verrucomicrobiia > Chthoniobacterales > Terrimicrobiaceae > JAJTZA01. The sequence goes on along the minus strand of JBGSVX010000099.1, from coordinate 717 downwards.
CCGAAACCACAAGAGCATCAACGCCGGCCTCATGAAGTGCCTGCCATGCCAGCTCGATCACCCGTGTGACCCCTCCGGGCCGGAGGTGATAATGCAGGATCGCGACCCGCATCATCCGGCTGTCTGTTTGCGTATGTCCCGCATGGGAGGCCGCTCAAAATCGGGACACTCCCACACAAATGCTTTGGTCACGCCCTCCTCTCGCATGAAATGATGATAGGTCTGGGCGAGGGGATTTTTCAGGGAAACCCGATCCCCGGCCCGTGCAAAAAAGGCCTGAAGCACGGCAAAACTCATTCGCCCCAAAGAGGTCGTGTCCTGATGTCTGTGCAGACGCTCGTCCAGATCCGTCTGCGCAATGGCGGACGCTCCCCATCCCTTCAGCACATCCAGCAAATGCGCCGTCTCGACTCCATAGCCGGTCGGCATCGACAGGGACTCCAGCACCCCACGCCTCCCCGCATACTCGCCCGCAAGCGGCTGAATCAGCTCCGACAGTTCGGGAAAAAACAGCGAAAACAAAGGCCGCACCAAAGCCTCGGTCACCCGACCGCCCCCAGCCGGACGAACCCAAACCTCCGCCGCCGCATGAGGTCGGTCATAATATCCTTTCACATATTGAAGTGATTCATCGCAAAGCAACGGACCAACCGTTCCCAGCACAAAACGCGGATGCATGTTTCGAACATCCCCATCCACATAACACAGAATGTCCCC
>JBGSVX010000098.1:0-3810 GCA_041752795.1 Terrimicrobiaceae bacterium | reverse complement strand
CCCCCCCACATTCGTTTTTTTGGTTCCGCCCGAACCAATGCCCGGATTGAAGCGAAGGCCGATCCGCGCGCCTTTGCAGTCCTTGCCAATGCGGTCCAACTGACTCAGGGAACACGCATTGACCGTGACCCCATGCGCCATCAGGGACGCAAAATTGTCGGGCAGTTCCTGTGCGGAGAGGCTGATATTTTTTCCCGGGATGCCCGCCAGCATGGCCCGCTCGCATTCGTGACCTGAACTCGCATCCACTTGCAATCCGCATTCTTGAAAAATTTGCAGAATGGCTGCATTGGGACTGGCCTTCATGGCATACCGAACCGTCAAACCAAACGCATTCGGAAAATGAAGCATTTCATGCGCGTTGCAGCGCAATGAGGCTTCATCAAACACAAAGGCAGGTGTTCCAAACTCCTTGCGAACTGCGGCTGCAGTTTTGGGCGTTAAAAATCGAAGAGTCTCCATAGGTAAAAGGCTCTTAAAATGCCTCTTCTTCATTTGGGATTCAAGGAGATACCAAAACCCACCAAAACTACGGGTGAAGGCATGAGATCATGTCGGCTGTCACCGGCCACCGGTGATCATTAGAGCTTTTTAATGCAAGCCAGCGCCGTTCTCTAATGTGGTTGTGGGAAAGTGGGTGCGTTATGAATCATCCAATCCTTCAGCTCACAACCATCCTCGCCCTCGGGCTCACGGTCATCTCGACCAGTCATTCCCAGGCGGCCAGCGCCTCGGAGCAAACCATCAAAAATCTGAACACCGCCTTTGAGGGCGAATCGAACGCCGCAAACCGCTATGCCGCATTTGCTAAAACAGCCGATGCCGAGGGGTTTGCCCAGGTTGCTAAACTTTTTCGTGCGGCATCTGCTGCGGAGGGCATCCACCGCGACACCCACAAAAAGGCAATCTTGGAACTCGGCGGGACACCGGCCACTTTCCAACTTGAGGTCGTGAGCGCGGCCTCCACGGAGGAGAACCTCAAAGCCTCAATCAAAGGAGAATCCTACGAACGGGATACCATGTATCCGGAATTCCTTGCGGTTGCCAAAGCGGATGATGCGCGGGCGGCCATTCGGACTCTCGAATTTGCGGTCGCTGCCGAGAAGGAACATGCAAAACTTTACACGGAAGCCCTCGCAACCCTCGGAAAAAATGCCCCGGCAAATTACTATGTTTGCAGAATCTGCGGGATGACACTTACCGAGCTGCCATTAAAAAAATGTCCGAGCTGCCGGAAGAGCAAAGACGAGTATCAGCAAATTCTCTGAGGCAAAATCATGATCCCCGACCCTCTTCATCCCGCGATTGTTCACTTCCCGATTGTGCTCCTGCTTTTGGGAGCCCCGCTCGCTCTGATCGCCATCTTTCTCCGCCGGTGGCACCTGCCATGGCTTGTCGCGCTGGTTTTAACAGCTGGAGCTCTTGGTTCCATCGCAGCGACATGGACCGGGGGTCAGGATGAAGAGGTCGTCGGCGAGCTCTCAGAGCAATCCGATTCGATCCTCGATGAGCACGAGGAATGGGGCGAACGCACCCGCAATGTGGCCATTCTTGCGGGAGCACTCGCCCTGCTCTCGGCGGCTCTCACCAAGTTTCCACCTGTCTCGATTCCGATTCGCGTACTGACAGCCATCGCAAGCATTGCCGCTGCCTTTTGCGTGGCCCAGGCAGGTCATTACGGAGGTCTCCTTGTTTACAAACATGGGGTTGGCATCAACACGGCAGCCGGGTTGAATGGTACTGGTGCAGAGGCCGGAAAATCCGGGCTGTCTAATCAGGAAAAAGTTGATGATGATGACTGAGTCGTGACATTCCTACAAAATCACATCCGGGGGCTTCGTCGCTGCTGATACTTCCATGCGCATCCTTCTCGCAGAAGACGACAAAAAACTTAGATCTCATGTGGCCGCTGCTCTGCGGGCGGCGGGTCACGCGGTGGATGAAACCGGCGATGGCGAGGAAGCATCCTGGCTCCTGAGAGAACATGCGTTCGATGCGGCCGTCTTGGATATCAGTCTTCCCGGACGTGATGGAATCAGCGTGACACGAGCCGCCCGCTCCCTCGGTTGTGTGGTGCCCGTTCTTTTGGCCACTGCGCGGGGTGAAGTTCGCGACAAGGTGAGCGGTTTGGATGCCGGCGCGGACGATTATATTGTGAAGCCCTTTTCGACGGAAGAGGTGCTTGCGAGGCTTCGGGCCCTTGCCCGACGGTCACGACCTGATTTGGAAGATATCCTGAGAATATCTGACCTGGAGATTGACCTGCGTTCACGCCTTGCGAGGAGGGCTGGCAAGGAACTCACTCTTACGAATCGGGAATTTGCGCTCCTTGCCACACTGGCAGAGGCCTCCCCACGGGCCGTTTCAAAAACCACCCTCGCCGAAAGGGTCTGGGACCGTCATTTTGATTCCGGCACCAATGTGCTTAATGTTTATATCAACTACCTTCGCAAAAAAGTTGATCTTCCCGGAAGCCCACCACTGATTCAGACGCTGAGGGGCATGGGGTTTGCCTTGAGGGAGCCGGAGGCATGAATTTTCGTTTGCGCGTCGCGTTATGGTTTTCCCTTTCCGTGGTGGTGCTCGCGGGAGTTCTGGTTTGGTCTGCTCATTATCATCTCGACGAAGAACTGAGAAAAGACCACTGGGATCGCTCGCACCCGAATTTTCCTGATTGGGTGATCCATGGCAGCTACACCGACGAGGAGGTGCATGACATTCTGGGAGAGTTGCTTCATGTCTGGATGTGGGTTGGGATTCCCGTGGTTGCAGGGAGTGCAGTCGTGGGTTGGTTTATTGCCAGGAGATCGATCCGACCAATTCGCAAAATCAATCACGAACTGGCCGCCTTGGATTTTCGAACGCTGCACCGTGGGGTCCAACTTCCAGAAAAAGATGAGGAACTTGCCAACCTGGTCAATCACCTGAATGAACTCCTTGCCCGTCTCCGCACGAGCTACGTGGAAATGGAAGAATTCTCAGCAAGGGTGGCACACGAACTGAGGACGCCGCTGACCATCCTGCGCATGAAGACCGAGGCAACGGCCTCCCGATTGCCTGCGGACTTTTCTGAGGATTTTCAGGAAGAAATTTCGCGACTCTCGAAACTGGTGGAGAACCTTTTGCTAACCGCCAAAGCAGACGGTGGAAAACTCGAGGTCAAAAAAGAATGCGTCGGGTTGGCGGAGGTTTTAAACGATCTGAGGGAGGGATATGATCTCCTCGCCGAGGAGCGGCATTTGATTATTGAGTGGAACATGACTCCGGGTTTGATGTGTCAAACAGATCCGGTCTACCTTAGTCAGATCCTCCACAACCTGCTTGGCAATGCGACCAAGCATGGAACCGCAACAATCAAGGTCCATGCATTTGAACACAAACAAGCGGTTTTCCTGACTATTTCGAACAGGATTAAGCCCGTAAGCCAGACCAGTCATGGGATGCCCCAGGGGCTTCGCGTGGTCAGATCGCTGATTGCAGCCATGGAAGGGCATTCCCTGAAGCTTCGCAAAAGCAGATCGATTTTTTCTGTTCGTCTTGGTTTTCTCGGACCGCGCCCGGGCAGGAATACGATCACAAAAAATCCACACTCCAGCCAGTTGGTAACTCTATCATGAAAGACTCCAAATCCTCTCTAACTCCAACTGATCATCCCCATAAAATCGAGGATCACGAAGGGGTGATCGGCATACGTCCACTTGCGGAAAACTCTGCGGTTGAGATCGCTTTTGATCCTTCACAACTCACCGAGGGAGATGTTCGCAAGATCGTGGTGCAGCATGTGAAGCCGGTGAACATTGGCCATAACAG
>JBGSVX010000097.1:0-2059 GCA_041752795.1 Terrimicrobiaceae bacterium | reverse complement strand
ACACTTGCTACTGTAAATACAGGTAAAAGTCGTTTAGTCAATATATATTACGATAATAATTTACTTATTACTTGCTACATTTTTGGGCATATTCATTGATTTTCAACGACTTATAAAAAAATTAGGGGGAAGTTAGGCTAGCCTTGAGGGATTCGCGAAGGGCGGATTCCTCAAAGGTGGCCGCATTTTTTCCTGGGAACCAATGGTCTGCATTGCCGAGGAGGTTGTAGCGCATTTTTCCAAAGGCGGTCATATCGAACGTTTTTGCGTAGGTCCAGAGTCGGAGAATTTCCCAGACGTTCACATCGCCGGGGATTTCCGTCCATTCGGGAATGCCGTCCCGCCAATGCTCCCGCCAGTCACTGCCAAGGCAGGCATCGATGGCATCATCCAGGCGGGATTCAATCAGGGGCACAAGGTCTTTGGCGTGATCGATTGATTTGAGGGCGTCCAGGTGGGCATCAAAATCCGTGGGCCGTGCCGCGCCGAGGCTCAAAGTATGGACCTCTGGACGCAGGAGGCAGAAAAGATCGTTGAAAGCCATTGGAGTTAGTGGATCGCAGAGTTCCACCAATTTTTCGGTGGGTTCGTAAAGTTTGCCGCCTTTGTCATTCGGGCTGATAATAAAAACGCCGGCGTCCTGTTTGCCGGCTTCAAGGATGGCCGGCCAATTGGATTGATTGATCCAATACCAGTGCAAATTCACATAATCGAATTCGCCGGTGGCGAGCGCCTTGCAGATCACGTCGCAGGGACCATGGGTTGAAAACCCGATGAAGCGCGCGCGGCCTTCACGCTGAATCTGCCGGGCGGCCTCGAGGGCTCCTCCTTTACGCATGGTGGTTTCAAAGCACTCTTCATTGTTGATTCCATGGATGGACAACAAGTCCACATGGTCCACCTTGAGCAGGGACATGCAACGGTCGAAGGTCTTGAGATATTCTTTGGCATCGGATGGGCCGACCTTGGTTTGAAGAATCAGTTTTTCCCTTGGCAAGGTGGGGAGGACCCTGCCGAGCTGGAGTTCCGAGGTTCCGTAGCCGCGGGCGGTTTCGATGTGATTGATTCCGACTTCGAGGGACCGGTGAATGGTGGCTTCAAGGTTGCGCTGATTTTCGTCGGAGATCTTGTCCCAGCCTTCGTCTCCCCAGTGTTGTTGGTAGCGCATTCCGCCACACGAAAACACCGGCATGTCCAGGCCGGTCCGGCCAAATCGTCTCGTTTGCATGATTGGAAAATATGACCTCACAGATTTTTTGTCACGTCCCTTGCAGAAGGAATCGCCGGGATTTAAGAAACGGGGATGCCAAAACTCCCAAAACGCCTCGACCTTTCCAAAACGCCCGCCTCACGGGTTGGTGTGGAATGCCTCCCGCCGACCTTCGGCGACAATTACAAAACCGGATACATCGGGTTCACGCATTCCAGCAAAAGTCCGGTCGCAGCGGGAATCTCGTATTTTACCCGATGGTCGCGCCTGAGCGATATCCACGTTTCCCATGTGATGGTGGTCACGGCAGAAAACGAATGCGTGGAAGCGCTCGCGGACAAAGGGGTCGTGAAATCACCGCTCCAAAAATATTTTGATAATCCCGGCACGCGCATCTTTTTTCGCAAACCAAGAAAGCTCACTGCAGAAATCGGGGCGCGGCTTGCGGAGACTGCGTTGGCACAGGTTGGCACAAAATACGATCACCTCCTGCTCGCAGCCCAAATGCTGGAAGGCAGTTTCCTGCGACGTTGGATTTATTCGGCCTTCCGCGAGTCCCCGGATCATTTTGTCGGACGCCTCCTCAATCGCGAAGACCGCTGGATCTGCAGCGAACTCGCCGCCTATTGCCTGGATGCCCAACCCGAATACGCAGACAAGGGAGTCCTCGCAAAACCCCATTACGCCATCGATCCCCAGGAGCTCTTTGAAGATGCCGACCTGTTCGCCGCATGGAAATCGGAAGCACCCCAACGGAGAAAGCCACCAAAAGAACCTGCGCCTCAACCCGAATGATGCAAAGCATCTTTCGGAGTGCGGCGATAGCATAAGCGTTTCGCCGCTTTACCC
>JBGSVX010000096.1:0-2227 GCA_041752795.1 Terrimicrobiaceae bacterium | reverse complement strand
CCCGCCGAACCTGGCGCTCAATCCATGGGGACCGGAAGTGGATGCCGCTGCGGTGGCTGTTGCCAAAGAACTTGGAACTGCCCATGCCCTGACGGATGGAGAAATTCGACGGGTGATTTTTGACAACGAGTCGTCCCTTCTCGATGTGGCAGGTTACCAAAAGCAGGGCCGCCAAGACATGTTGGCCCGCGTGCGGTCCGGCCTCTCGTCAATCCATCCCCTCGCCTTCGAATCCACAGCACATCATGGATTCTTGGCCAAATGCCTCGAGGGGGTCATCTCAAAACGACCCATAGGCCGTCGGGAAATCACACATGGAATCGACCGGGTGCTGACACACCGGTTTTTTGGTCTCCTGATTTTTGCGACGCTCATGTTTCTGGTTTTTCAGGCGATCTACTCCTTTGCCACGCCAGCCATGGATGCCATCGAAGCGGCCACCGGATGGCTGGCCGGGGTGCTTGGCAACCGACTGGAACCGTTTCCATTTTTTCGTTCTCTCGTCTGTGATGGCATCATTGCAGGCGTGGGCGGAGTCGTTGTTTTCCTGCCACAAATTTTCCTGCTGTTCTTTTTTGTCTCTCTGATGGAAGACACTGGATACATGGCAAGGGCGGCTTTTTTGATGGATCGCCTGTTTGGGTGGTGCGGGCTCAATGGAAAAAGTTTTGTGCCCCTGTTGTCGAGTTACGCATGCGCCATTCCGGGTTTGTACGCCACTCGCACAATTGAGGATCCCAAGGCAAGGGTTCTCACGATTTTGATTGCCCCGCTGATGAGTTGTTCGGCCCGCCTGCCGGTATATTTGTTGATGATCGGAGCGTTTGTTGCCCCGGTTTACGGGCCGACGGTCGCAGCGCTTACGCTCTTTGCTTTTCATGTTCTGGGTCTGGTCGTGGCACTGCCCATTGCATGGCTCACAAATATCTGGTTTCTGAAAATTCCCGCGCAGCCCTTTGTTTTGGAAATGCCGCCGTACCGGTTCCCTGCGTTTGGTGATTTGTTCTGGCGCGTGTGGCTCGGTGGAAAAGATTTCCTGCAACGGGCGGGCGGAATCATTCTGGCACTGAGTGTCATTATTTGGGCACTGTTGTCGTTTCCTGTCACGCCGGATGCTGACCCCGCCACCCAGGTCGAAAACAGCTACTTGGGGCGAGCAGGAAAATTCATTCAACCCGCGTTCGCGCCAGCAGGTTACGATTGGAAACTTACCATTGGCGTGCTCGCCAGCTTTCCGGCCCGGGAGGTCATTGTCTCAACCCTCGGCATCATCTACCGACTGGAAGAAGACCAATCGGATGATTTCGAATCCCTCGCAAAAGCCATGCAGGCCGACAAATGGACCGATGGCCCACTGATTGGTCAGCCGGTCTTCACGATTGCCACCGCGCTCTCAATCATGGTGTTTTTTGCACTCTGCATGCAATGCGCCTCGACCCTTGCTGTCACCGCACGAGAGGCCGGAACCCGCTATGCGGTGATCACATTTTTCTACATGACCGCCCTGGCATGGATTGCTGCCGTTATCACCTTCCAAGTCGTCTCACGCCTGTGAATACCGTTGATATCGCGCTGTTTATTGTTTGCGTGCTGACCGCAATTGCCGCACTCGCGCGTCCTTTGTGGACCCGTTCCCCCAAAGGATTGTGTGGGAAATGCGCGAGCGGATGCCTTGGGAAACTTTCCTTGAAACCTGCCGGGAACCAGAGGAGCAGAAAATAGCGACTCCAAAGCGGCTGATTTCTCAGTGCGCTGAAGCTTTTTCTGCTCCTAGGCCTGTGTTTCCGCGGACTTGAAGTTCTGCAAACATGGCTTCGGCCTGGGGCTCGCGGGGACCGAGCAGGGTTCCAAGGAATGCTCCCAGAAAGCCGATGGGAATGCTGAGGATGGCAGGATTTTTCAATGGGAAGAGCGGTGAGGCCATGAAGTCCGGGCTGACTGCAATCAGAGCGATGCTGGAGACTAATCCGGCGGCCAAACCGCAGACGGCCCCGGCGGTGTTGAAACGTTTCCAGAAAATGGAGAACAGAATCACCGGCAGATTTGCGCTGGCCGCGACCGCAAAGGCCAACCCGACCAGAAAGGCCACGTTCACTGCAGGACCGAGCAAGATCGCAATTCCGATGGACAGTGCACCAACCACAAAAGCAGTGACTTGGGCCACACGGACTTCCTGACCCGGGCGGTGTTCTTGTCCGTGCAGAAGCACATTGGAGAAAAAGTCGTG
>JBGSVX010000095.1:0-8552 GCA_041752795.1 Terrimicrobiaceae bacterium | reverse complement strand
TTCTCGGCCAGAAGCACTGGTGCTGCGGGAAACGGAGTCGGGTTGGTGACCCGCAAGACGATGCGATCGGAATCCACGTGTTGAATCTGCGCGTAAACGTGGTCGATGACGGTCAGTTCCAGAGTATCAGTGGCCAGCAGGATTCCCGGGACCTCGGCAACCGTGTTCAAAACAGCGGGCTCGGACCAACAGGAGCCTCCAAAGATTTCGCCGACGCCGATTTCCTCCCACGGTTCCCCACGGACTTCCCAGTCGCTCAGGTTGACGCGTTCGTTCACCCATCCGGAAGGCATCACTTTCCAACGCTTGCCACTGCGCGTATCGGGAATAGGGCGGTCCTCACGGCTGACGTATTGCGGGAGACAGCGGGCGATGTCCCGGATCAGGTCCAGCCAGACGTCATCGCCGGTGGCGCGCCAGAGCTTGAGGAGCGAGGCGCCTGAAAGGGTGCAAATGCCGGGGGCCGCGTGCTTGTTGTTCACATTCGCCCAGACCGTGCCGGTCGTAAGCATGTCCATCTTTCCAAACGTGCTCTCTTTGGGAAAACGAAAATCGTAACTCGTCACCCATGTGGAGGCATAAGCAGCGGCGCGGACGGCGGCGTCCACCCACTCGCTCTGTCCGCAGCTCTCATCCATGAGCACGACAAAGCTTTCCAGCAGGGCGGCAGCGGACTCACTGTCCACATTTTGGAAAATGTCCCCTGGGCCACCATTGGTGATTCCCTTGGCCAAAAAGTTGTCCCGATAACGCCTCGCAGCAGCCTCGGCCACCTGGAGAAATTTGGGTTCCTGAAAATAGCGTGCGGCAAGGGCCAGCCCACCGGGAGCGAGTGCTGCCGCACAGCTCCCCCCCAGATGCACCTCTCCCGTGTGCTTGTTGGCATAGTGCGGTAGATGCCCGCTTTTCTCCCAGACTTTCACGAAAGCGTCAGCCAACCCTTTCGCCAGCTTCAGCCATGCCGGCTTCGGATCGACATGTGGCGGTCCCACCCGGAGGTGGAGCAGCGTTTTCATCAAGAAATAAAGCGTGTCGGCGCTGTATCTCAGATAACAGGGACTCTCATCGCATCTCCATTTGCCATTGTGAAATCCACTCACGACAAAACCGGATGGAGCGGCGGAATCCGCAATGAAATCCCACGCACGGAGTGCGCGATGAAAGCTGGTGGCGTCGCCGCGGATCAGCAGCGGCCATATCGTATTTGGTCCACCGACCCAGCCGGTTTGGAAATTTTGCGATGAACTTTCTCTCATGCCGACCGACCAATATCCCTCCGGCTCAACCCAGCTATCCCGATTGTGTTTCTCTTCGATCAGGCGAAATGCGGTGCGAAAAGGAAGGTCCAAGCGCTCCCGGATCGGGGCAAGGTCCTTGCGAACTCTGACAAAGTGGGCATAGAGATCCTCCGGACCGGTTGCTGGAAAACAATAGAGCATCGTACGCAAGGTGAAGGTGTCTCCGGTTTGCAAGGTCATGGGACGGTCCGCCAGAGGCCCTTCGTAGTTATACTTCCCGCCTTCCCTAACGCCCGGACTCTTCAATATCACATGCCCGCGAGACCGCTCCTCGTTTTCGACAACTTCCAATGCGTGATCTCCGTGCTCGGTCCCCTGCCCTGTGATCAGAATGAACCCCCTCTGGGAGGCGGGCGAAAAAACGCCGACACAGGGAGTGGAGCAGTCCCCGGTGAGAACCTGGAGTCGGCTGGGACCGGGACCATGCTCCAAATGAGGTGCCGAAGAAACTTTCACCCAATTCAGCGGATCCGGCTCCGGCTTAAATGGGACGCTCCGGGGATTTTTTTCCAGCGGAAAACGATTCCCCGCATAAACACACGCAGGAAGAAACACCCAATCGTCCTGGGTCCATGCGTCGAAACAAAAATCAAGGCCAAGAGCCACGTCGCGGCAGATTCCTTCGCTGACGTGAAACTCGACTTCCAATTCATGGCCGTAGGGAGCCCGTGCGAGGAGTCTCAGCCGCGCCCGCACTTTTCCTTCTGGAAAATCGAGTTCGGCTCCTTCCACGAGTTCTTCACAGATGGAGTGTGTCGCGAGATTGTCTTTGTAGGCAACGCCGAGAAGACGGACTTGAACGGACTGCTGTTTCAGATCATCGGACAATTCCGAGAGGCTTGTGGATTTCGTCATAATGGAACCCGGAGAACTAGAATCTCCGGGCAGGAAAATCAATATGAATGTTAAAACCAGCTATTCCTTCAGCACTCCCTTTTGATCGATTTCCATCAACTCTCCTTTGTATCGAAGGGCGAGCTTCTTCAAAGGATCAGGGGGATATTTGCTATTCTCAATCCAGATACAGTTCACGACCGGAGGTTGCCGAGCTTTCTGCATTTCGGTGTGAATTTGAGAGAGCTTTTTTCCAACGTTGTCCGGGAGAACCTGGCCATCGGTCATGAAGAAGATGACATCGGGAGGCGGGGACGCCTGCATGGCGTATCGGAAGGGTGAGCGCCAATCCGTGCCCCCTTCCCAACTCTTCTGCGCTTTGACGCCAGCCAGGAGACTGGTGATAGTTTCGGGGGTAATGGTCACCCAAGCAGGAGGTTCCAGTTTGCTCCCGGGTAGGATTTGAAAATCGTCATAGGTGTCCCCTTTTTTCCACAGGTTTGCGATTTGTGGAGCCTGTTGGTTGTACAGCCATGCCCCGCCCGCCCAGGGAATGATGAGCATCTGCGTTCCAGCCGGAAGCGCCTTGAGGCTCTCCTCGAGACGCTTCTCCATCGCTTGACGAAAAGGTCCCTGCATCGAACCGCTGTAATCCACGAGAAACGCAATCCGCTTTGCCTGGGTGCGGAGCCCGAAGAATTTAATGTTTGAGAATCCCTTGCCACCACCGCCACCTCCGACTCCCCCTCCGCCACCAAAGCCTGTTGATGCTCCGAACCCGCCCGCTCCCATTGACCCGGCGACGGTCGGGCCCATGCTCATGGGAATATCAGGCATGTCCGGCAGGGCAACTTTGGCCATGCTGCTGGTGGTGGTGATTCGCTTCGTGGGGGCCGGGGCACTGCTGGTCTTGCGTTTCATCTGCACCTTGTGCTGGACATCGCTTTTCGGTCCGGGGTCTGCGCCACTGAAGGAGATTTTTCGCTCCTCCGTCACCTGGCTCACGACGAGGAAAAGTCCGACCAAATGGATGATCAAGTGGATGATGATGCTCAAGAAAAGGCTCGCGCCATTGGCCTTTTTGTAGGCCCGGAGAATGCGTTTGAGCACACCCGGCTTGGCTTGGTCAGGCCCGACCGGCGAGGCTTCCTGGCTGGAGGGATTTGGGGATTCGCTCATTCTTCTTCTCCGACCGTGAAGGTGACATTGTCCACTTTTGCGGCAGCGCAGGCATTGAGCACATCGATGGTGCGCTGGTAGGGGGCGTTGAGTTCGCTTACGATGGTGAGGACGACCGGGGCTTTGGCGGCATCGCTCGACTGCTTGAGGCGTTTCATGGTGTTGGTGAAATGCGGGAGATCTTTGCTTTCCGGTGAATCCACAGGGTCATCGTTCAAAGTAATCTCCCCGTTCTCCGCAATGCCGACGATCTGCTCGTCATAGAACTCGGTGGCCGTGCTGATCTCGGCGGTGCCGGGAAGCTTGGTGTTGAGTTCCTTTTCCACGCGGACGCTGCTGGCCATGACCATGAAAAAAAGCATGATCACAAAAACGACATCAATCATGGGCGCGATCTGGAACCCCAGTCCGCCGCTGTCCTCAACGGGCAACTTCATTTCGCAGCCTCCTTGTTGGCCACGGAAAACGCGATGTCCCCGATGCCCGCCTGGCCGCAGGCATCCATGGTGTCCGCGACATAACGGGCCGGGAGTTTCTTGTCGCCGCGAATGACGGCGCGATACTTCGGATCCTCGCCACGGCGGACCTTCAGGATGGCAATGAGGTCTTCGATTTGCTCTTTGGGATACGGTTTGTCTTCAAAATTGATTTCGGCAGTTTTCGTTTTGTCGTCCCAGCGAACGTTGATCAACGCCTCGGCACGCGAATTGACTTTTTTCTCCGAGTTCGGGGCCACAGGCAGCGTGATCTCCTTGTCCACACGCAGCACCTGGGTGGAGGTGATCGTCATGAAAAAAATCAGGATGACCAGAAGGACATCAATCATCGGAGCAATCTGAAACTCCGGTTCTCCACTGTCTGCTGATCCACCTCCGCCTGCCATAGTCTGGGTCCTTTAGTTGGTTCTTCCGCGTTAGCGAGCGGCGAGGGGCATCGGAGAGCTGCAATGTGCGCACTCCTGCGCGTTCGGGTAGTTCTGACCATGACAGGCCGGGCATTCCACGTAATGCTGGTCATCCCCCGGAGCCGAGGCGTAAATTTCGTCATCTCCAAATCGTTGGCCCGCGAGTCTCCCGTAGGGCATGGCGCGGAAAAGCATGTTCACCGAGTCATTCAGATCATGAATCATCGCGGTCGCGCGGGCTTTCACGAAGTAAAACATGCCGAAAGCCGGGATCGCAACAAAGAGGCCTGCTGCAGTGGCGACCAACACCTCGCCGATGGCGGCGGAGAGACCGGACGGATCGCCCAACCCCGCGCTTCCGAGGCTGGCGAATGCCTTGATCATACCCGTAACCGTTCCGAGCAGTCCGATCATCGGGGCACAAACCCCGATCACCGAGAGGTAGCTCATCCGGGTCTGAATGAGCGAATTCTCCTTCGAGAGCTCCTCAGCCATCCCGGTTTCGGCGATCAGCTTTCCCTCCCCGATGAGGGAAACCCCGACTCGTAGGACGTTGGTAAGGGGCGATGGGTTCGCTTTGGAAAATTCGTATGCACCTTGATAGTTGGCCGCGCGGAAGAACCCCTTCATGGCATCGAGTTGTTCCCGGGGAATCGCCCGTTTTTTCATCGTCCGGAGAAACCCGTCGCCAGCGAGGTAAACCATGAGGATGGAGCACAGGCCGAGTGGGATCATGACAAAGCCACCCTCCGCCAGCGTGGCAAACAATGTCTTTTCGTGAACCTTCGGCGTGGCAGCCGCGTCGGAGGCTTCTTCCGCCAGTGCAGCGGGAATCGCAAAAGCAGAAACGAAAAGGAGAGTCAGGACGAGCCTGTGGAGGGTGAGGATGTGGGTTTGGTGTTTCATGATGGATGGTGTTAGGGATAACTGAAAAGGGAGGTCTGATTAGTTCGAGTTCTGGGCTGCCGATGCTTCGATGAGGCGTTGCTTGGCGCTGGCGGCGTCCTGGTCGATTTCGGCGGCGAGTTCTTCGTACTCTTTGCCGCCGGCTGCCATCATTTTGGCAGCCGCTTCCGCCTGCGGGCTTCCTGGGTAGGAGATGGTGATCTCACGCAGCGTGCGCACGCAGTTCTTTTTTTCGTTCAGCGAGCCCATGGCCTTTGCCGCACCAAGCAACGATCTGGCACCGAGCCAGCGGTCTGAGGGACAAAAGATCACGACTTTCAGGTAGCGGTTCAGCGCGTCATCAAAATTCTTGCTGGCTAGATAGGCATCACCGGCAACTGTGTTGGCCTCGGCGGCGACATCACTTCCCAATTTTGCAGCAAGGGCTTTGTCGGCAATTCCCACCACCTGAGCTGTCTCCAGTGGGGTTTTCAGACCCGCCAACCGGACGCGGGCGATTTCACGTGAAGGGGACCCACTGGGTGAGACTCCTTCGAATTGCTCGAGAATGGTGATCGCCTCACGGGTCTGGCCTCCCGCTTGCAGGGCACCTGCATACAACAACGCCGTTTCCTCCCAGTTCGAGCCCGAAATACCGCGCAAGGGATTGACGGCATCAAACGCTGGTTTGATCGTGGTGAGGGCCTCGGCGGGTTTGCCAAGGTAAAGCTGACTGCGGGCGGCATCGAGCGCCGGCGGCATGGGCATTTCGACCTTTTCGACATCGGTGAGTTTATACCCGATCTCTCCGGATCCCGTGGCACCGGGAGTCGTCACCGAAAGAAGCAACATGTCGCCCTGACGACGGGGATTTTTCAGCGGGAAGCTGCTTCCGTTCTTCAAAAAGATTTCCTGGGCGGGCAATCCCTCGGGAAGGAGGAACACAACAAGCAAGGCGATGGCGGGAAGGGGCTTCATTTCAGGGCATGAGGTCGTATTGTTTTTGCGCTTCCGCGAGCTCAGGGACATTGGCCGATTTCAATTTTTCGTTCCGAAGCATTTCAGCATAGGTGTTTTTCGCCTCGATCGTCTTGCCGAGTTCCTGAAAACACGCGGCACTGTCCAGGTAGGCCCGCGCGACGATCTTCGGGTATTTCTGGTGAGTGAGAAAGATGCGCTGATAGTAGGCGATCGCCTTCGGGTAGTCTTTGTTTGCCTGGGCGATCTGGCCCAGCCGAAACAGACTCTCCGCAGTCGCCTCGCCCCGCCATTCTTTGAGGCCCGCGATCATCTCAAAAATCTTTTCGGCCTCGGGATATTTTTTCAGCGCGAGGAGGGCCTTGGCCTTGCCGAGCGTCGCCTCCTTGAGCTTGGAGGAGGCGGCGCTTTCGTCCGCGGCGAATGAGAAATACTTGAGCGCCTCATCAAACTTGCCCGCTCGCAGCGCGAGCTCCCCCCGCCCGACATATCCATAATCTGCAAACTCGCTCCGGGCGTATCCCCCGATGATCTGGTCATACATTTCTCTCGCCTTCACGTCGTTGCCCCGGACGAGAAGAATGTCGCCAACCTTGCCGAGCAACATCGGACTCAGGTCTTCGGGCTGAACCGAATCGGCCAGCTCGTCGAGATATTTTGCGCTCTCCGCAGGCTTGCGGCGCATCGTGGCAAGTTCGGACCTGGCGAAAAGCTTGCGGGCTTTCGCTGCTGGAGTGTCCGGGAATGTCGCGAGGAACTCCTCGACTTCGATCGAGGGATCAGGCTTGGGTCGCGGGGTCGGCGACGCACTTTCCGAGGGTGGCGAGGCTGATGCCAGTGCAGGCGGCTCAGGGGGGAGCTTGGGCTTTTTCACACAAAGCTGAACAAGCTGGGTCAGAAGCCGCTCGACCGCCTCCTTGTGGGGATCCGAAATGCTTTCCCTGATCTTCTCCGCAAGGAAGGCTTTGGCTTCCGGAACTTTCCCTTGCTTGATCATGGCCTGCCCGAGGTAGTAATACGCCGCCACCGCGCCCGAATGGTTGGGATTTTTTTCCAGAAACTTCCGGAACATCGTGTCCATGGCTGCCCAGTCTCCGAGATCCTGATAATGCTTGGCGGCTTCCATCAGCGAATACATCAACACTTCGTCCGAGGTCGCCACCGCAGCGGATTCTTTGTAGCAGGCAGCCGCCGCCGCCTTATCGTCCATGGCCAGAAGCGCGTCGCCTTTCAGCGCCAGCACTTCTCCGGTCATCTGATTGTCCGGATACTTTTTCATCCACTCATCGCAGTCCTTGACCACCGTCGCGTGCTCTCCGGCGCTCATGTGGCAGACCGCGATGCGATAACCCGCGTCCGTGACAAAATCTCCGTCTGGATAGGTTTTGAGGTAGTCCTCGAAAAGCTGAACCGCTTTTTTGTAGCCGATTTCCCTATCGCCGAGAAGTGCGCACAGGGCGCTCCGGTATTCCGCCTCCTGCAGGAATTCGCCTGCGGGATACCGGGCTTTGTAATCCGCGAATTGCGTGGCAGCCCCGGTGTAGTCGTTGAGAGAAAATTTTGCGACACCCAATAGGAAAAGCATCTTCGGAAAAAGCTCACTCTTTTTCATGTCCTCATCGGCCTGCGTCAGGGCCATCCCAAAAAACTCCGCGGCTTTCTCCGGTTTGTTGCCATCGAGAGAAAGCGCGCCGCGAAGATAGGTGACGGTCTCGCGTTGCCGGCCTTCGGGAAATTGGTCCAGATAGCTCGACGCGGCCTCGATGGCTTTATCCACTTTGCCCAGTTCCACGAACGCGAGAATCCGACTGTAGGCCGCGGCATCACTCTCCTCCTTCGCCTCGGGGAAGTTCTCGAGAACATGGTCGGAGATGATGATCGCCTCGTGCTGGCGGCCTAATTCGGCATAAGCCCGCCCACGCCGGATCAACACGCCGAGCATGAAGTCCGGAGTTTTCTCCAGCTCCGCCAGCGAGGCCTGATCCTGTTTGACCTCGTTTTGCAAACGATCCCGTTTACGCAGCGCGGCAATGTCCTTTGTTTGCCGGAACGCTTCGAGCGCGAGCTTAGCCTCCTTCTCCTTTCGGAGGATCGTGAGCTTTTGCGAAGCCACGAGTTCGTCCTTCGTCTGCACCATCTCGTAGATGACCTGCGCTTCCTGGGGCAGACCCGCATTGAAGAGTTTGTCGCCCAGTTGCAGCAAGGTCGCATTGAAGAGTGCCTTGTTGTCCACGCGGTCAAAGCTCCGCCGCAGGGAGATCAAAAGTCCGGTGGCTTTGTCAAACTGCCCGAGGTGCGTATGGATCGATGCGAGCATCACTCCCGCCCGCATCGAAGCCGGACTCACAAACCCTTTATCGGTGAGGGCCGCCAGCGGCTTCATCGCGGATTGGAAGTCCTTCTTCTCGTAGAAAATCCCCGCGCTCGCGAGCAAAACCTCGTCGCGGAACTCCGGCATCTGCTCGAGTTTGGCA
>JBGSVX010000094.1:0-1579 GCA_041752795.1 Terrimicrobiaceae bacterium | reverse complement strand
GCCGCTGGATTTCTTGCAGATTTTTTTGCCAAAATTTTCCGGGCTCCGATTTCGGCGTTCGCATTCCCGGGTGTGGTCGCCATGATTCCCGGGGCCTTTGCGTTTCGTGCCGTGATCGGATTTATAGAAATCATGAAATCCGGTGCAGGGGCCCCGTATCCATTGGTTGCTGAAACAATTTCCCTGAGTGCAACATGCCTGCTCATGGTGCTTGCGATTGCCATCGGTGTTGCAGCCCCGGCAATCCTTCGCAAACCCGGAAACCACCCATAAGAGATTGACCTTCGGAGCAGTCGGGGTTACGCCTCGGACGTCCCCCGACTCGTAAAAAAAGCTAACCCTCCCATGACGACAGAACACCGCACCGAATCCGACAGCCTTGGGGAAGTCAATGTCCCCGCCGACAAATTGTGGGGAGCCCAAACCCAACGATCCCTTGAACATTTCAGCATCGGGACAGATCTCATTCCCCGGGAAATGATCACGGCTTACGCCACCCTGAAAAAGGGGGCTGCTCAAGCCAATCACATCAGTGGCCGTTTGGATGAGCCGACCTTTGATCTGCTGATCAAGGTCTGTGACGAAATTCTCGATGGCCAGCATCATGACATGTTCCCTCTTCATGTGTGGATGACCGGGAGCGGGACGCAGTTCAACATGAACGTCAATGAGGTCATTTCCAACCGGTGCTGCCAAATCTCCGGCACTCCGCTAGGCAGCAAATCTCCGGTGCATCCGAATGACCATGTGAACATGTCGCAATCGTCCAATGACTCGTTCCCATCTGCGATGTCCATTGCTGCGGCTGTGAATGTGACCGGTCGTTTGATTCCAGCCCTCACCAACCTTCGCGACGCGATTTCCGTAAAAGCTGCGGAGTGGAATGACATTGTAAAAATCGGGCGCACCCACATGCAAGATGCCACGCCGATCACGCTTGGTCAGGAATGGTCCGGCTATGCCGGCATGCTCACAGACAATATCGAAAGGCTCAACGGGGCCATGCATGGAGTTTGCCAATTGGCCCTTGGAGGAACTGCGGTTGGCACGGGAATCAATGCCGCGCCGGGATTCGCCGAGTCCGTGGCCTCTCAAATCGCAACACTCACCGGCCTGCCCTTCGTGACTGCTCCAAATAAGTTCACCGTGCAGGGCGCGCACGATGCCCTCGTGCAACTCTCCGGCACATTCAGAACTCTGGCGGTTTCCCTTTACAAAATTGGAAATGACATCCGACTGATGTCCTGTGGCCCACGGGCAGGTTTCGCGGAACTGATCATTCCGGAAAACGAACCAGGATCTTCAATCATGCCCGGCAAAGTGAACCCCACGCAAGCGGAAGCCCTGACCATGATTGCTGTGCAAGTGATGGCCAATGATGTCGCGGTGGGCTTTGGCGGAGCCGGTGGATACTTGGAAATGAACGTTTACAAGCCGCTGATGATTTTTAACATCATGCACTCCATCACCCTGCTCTCGGATGGTTGCACGAATTTCCAGAAATACCTGATTGAGGGAACCAAACCAAACCTCAAAAAAATTGCCGAATACGTTGAACGATCGCTGATGTTGGTCACGG
>JBGSVX010000093.1:0-1809 GCA_041752795.1 Terrimicrobiaceae bacterium | reverse complement strand
CGAGTGCCCAATGATCCAGGAGCGACTGAAAGACGGAAAAGTTGCACAGATATTGATCACTGAGAGCAATTTCGAGTTCCCGGACTTCGTCGGGCACATACCGCATGCCCCGGAACATTTCGACCACTTCATGCGCGACCCGCCAATACACGGTCTCAATCTTGGCCTTGGCCCGAAGATCCAACAAGCCAAGATCAAACATTGACTGAGCCCGCTCGCGCAATTCCTGCGCATCATGCAGGTTTTCCAATCGATTTTTTTTGCCGAGGTTTTCAGCGATTTCAATGATGTCTGCCAGCAGCGGCGGATCGTCAGGCGTGGACTCCACCCCGGCATCATCCCGGCCTTTTTCTATCGAGCCAAAGGTCTCAACCAGAAGGATGGAGTGATGAGCCACGATGGCTCTGCCGCTTTCGCTGACGATTGTCGGATGGGGAACCTCCTCCGAATCGCAAACTTCCATGATGCTATAAACAATGTCCCGAGCGTATTCGTTGAGCGAATAGTTCGTGGAACTGTCAAACGTCGTCCGGGACCCGTCATAGTCCACCCCAAGCCCGCCACCCACATCAAGATACCCGAGTTCATGACCCATTTTTTTGAGTTTGGCATAAAATCGTGCAGCCTCTTTGGTGGCCCTCTTGATGGTTCCAATATCTGGCACCTGGGAACCCACGTGAAAATGCACAAGCCGCAAAGTATGAGACAACCCTTCACGGGTCAGGAGATCACTGGCTTCCACCAACTCCGCCGTCGAGAGTCCAAACTTCGCGTTTTCTCCTCCGCTGGTCGCCCACTTGCCGGCGCCTTTGGACAGCAAACGCACACGCAGGCCAATCTGAGGCTCCACGTTCATTAATTTGGCCTGCTCCAAAACTGCCGCCAGCTCTTCAAGTTTCTCAACAACCAGAATGACCGTTTTGCCCAGCTTGCGCCCCATGAGCGCCATGCGGATAAACGCGGTGTCCTTGTATCCATTGCAAATAATCAGACTCTCGGGATCGGAATGCACGGCCAGCGCCGCCATCAATTCAGGCTTGCTTCCACCCTCCACTCCAAAATGCCACGGAATCCCGGCATCCAAAATTTCTTCGACGACCTCCCGCAGTTGGTTGACCTTGATTGGAAACACACCGCGATAAACGCCTTTGTAATCCATCTCCTCGATGGCCGAAGCAAAGGCCCGGTTGATGGTCTCCACGCGATGTCGCAACAGGTCATGAAAACGCACCGTGAGAGGAAATGCCAGCTTGCGCTCCCTGGCCGCGGCCACCACTTCCATCAAATCAATTTTCTCACCAGACGGCCCCTGGGGAAGCACACAAAGGTGGCCCTTCTTGTTAATGGAAAAATATCCCCCACCCCATCGATCCACGTTATAAAGAGCCGTGGCCTCCTCGCGATCAAATGCCATAACCGGAGAAATTGCGGGAAATCAAACGTCCCAATTGCTGGAGAGTGAGCGCGCGGCCATTGCCGTCAGAGTGCCAATGTGTCAACATGAGGCGCAACCTATAAGGCTCTCACAAAAAATTTCCATGCGAATTCTCTACTTTGATTGTTTTTCCGGAATTGCCGGAGATATGACCGTCGGTGCCCTCCGGGATCTCGGGGTCGAAGAACAGGTATTTTTGAATGCACTGGAGGCCATCCACCTCCCCGAAGGCCTCCACGCCCACTTCCACCGCAGAGAACGCCAAGGCATCTCAGGCTGGAAGTTCCACGTCCACGAATCCCACGAACACGGTCACTCCCACGAACACAGTCACCCCCACGAACACAGTCACCCCCACGAACACAGTCACCCCC
>JBGSVX010000092.1:0-3683 GCA_041752795.1 Terrimicrobiaceae bacterium | reverse complement strand
GAAATCTGCAAATCGCTAAGAGAATGGCGCGAGGGTTTCGGAATTTTCACTACTTTCGAATTGCCGCTTATCTCAAAGCCGGTGGACTCAACCTCAAAATCGCGCACATTTAAGCCCACTCAAAACGACGAAGAGTCTTTGGGGAAATTAACCTCGTTGCAGACCGCCTGGCTTCCAATAATCCTTCAATGTGGTTTTCGATGCGTCCTACTCGCAGAGCCAAAGTTTTAACTGCATGCTTGATCGCTAGCGATAATGGAACTGCCGCAAGGAAGTTTCTAGAGGAACAAATCATCATGAATCGTGATATGATGCCAAAATATTGGATGCCCCTAGAGTTGCTTCATAAGCGCGTGTTTCCGACAGCAACTGTCAATGCCAGCGACTGGCAACCATAGCAACTGGAGTGCCAAGAGTCTGCAACAGGCGTCGTGACATGCTTCTTTCTACTCACGGTCGGTCTGAGACGGATCGGCTTTCGAAAAATCAAAATCTGTTCTCTCCCTCATCATCCAATTGTTTCCAAAAATTGAAAAATATATTCCTAGAGTCGCGGACATTCAAGCCACTCAAAAATGAGTAAAACTAAAAGGAGCCTAAAATCGGTTGGCGAACAAAAACACTTCCTGTCCTTCTAAAGCAGTTCACATTTTTTATGAATGAAAGCATCAAAGCCATTCTAGGAGTCATCATTGCAGGCTGTGTTTTATTTGGAATTATTGCATGGATGCCATTTGATGTTGAGCAAGGATCATTCATGGCATGGTCCCGTGTCCTTTGTCCGCTTCTAGCAGTTATCTGCCTTGTTCCACTTATTTGGGCACAGACACGTAAAAATAAAGCGCCTGATTTTCTAGCACATGTATCGTCCCGATATTTTGAAAGAGATGGGTTATGCTTTGCCATTACTCCGCATGTCGAAGATTCCGAGTGCTCAATGCATATATTTTATCAAAACCGTTATAGTAAACCATGTTTTGCTCAGATTTTGATTCGTTCTTCCTCCAGTTTATTCAATGGAAGGGCAGACTTGTCCGATATCAGGCTTGGAATTTCTTGCGGTCCTGGGGATTTCGGATGCAGCAGCATCCCCTGGGCCATTCCAAAAAATCTTCAGGGAAGGGAAGTCTCATTAAGCTTGTATGCCGGTGTGAGATACCCTGATGGAAGAGGAACCATGTTAAGGTATCGAGATGGATTGCGAGTCGGCTCGGTTGGCACAGATTTATGGCGGGAAGGTCTTCAGATCGCAGGCGCAATGACTGGGGCATTGGTGATTTCCCGCCCCGCACGCATCAAAGTTAAACTTCCAATTGGGGTTAATGAGGTAACCGATAAGGAAATCCTTGCTGACAAAAAAATCCTTTGGAGCATCGGAGATCCAGCATGAAAAGATTACGGTGGCACAGTTGTAATCTCCCGGTTTTCACAAAATTATATGAGGCAACCATAGCAACGGGCGTGCCAAGAAAATTGAAGCGAGCATCACGGCAAGCGTCTTGATCGCGGCCAGGCGCAATGACGGTGCGTTGAATGTATCTATTCGACTCAGCACTAAGGCCCTCCAATATCTCGTGGTGTCTCCGGTCAACCCTGGAATTTCTTTGGCAGATTTTTCACCGTAGAGTTTCTCAGCGAATCGGGTTAGCGGTGCGACTTGCTCGTGCTATGAGAATGATTTCAACGAAAGCAGAGATGTCGGCGTCAAGGAGATACATCAAGTGGACGGCCAAGCCTTTCTATTTCATGCTCAGAAATTGCAGTATGAACTGTGCAAGGGAAATTGATGTGGAGTCAAATCTAACCTGTCTGATATGCAGGTAAGAACTCGGGAAAACCGTTACGCTTTTTCTTTAATCGATATTGCAGCCTCCTTGGTTTTTTCAGAAAATGAAAATCCAATGTCCACCAAAGGAACAATCAGCAGGGAAGTGAGTCGTGCCGTTCAAGTGCATATCATCCGGCCGCTGACAGATAAAGCTATTGAGGCTGCCGTTCGGCACGGCCCGACCGTCATAAAAGGGCTGATTGGGGCTGTTGGTGGGGTTCTTTTCGGTAAAATGCGGCGAGTTCCCCCACGCCAAACCTCTGTCAAGCAGGCATCTTTCAGAATTATCGAAGAATCCGAGCGAGTTGGGAAAAAAGATACACCCAAGAGAATCGTTCGCAAATCGCGTAAGCCCACGAAAAAGTAGCATGTTAGCGCTCATAAAAGGCTGGATTGGCGAAAAGGGAACTCAGCTTGGCATGTGGCTTGGCCTCGATGCCAAGGTCTACCGTCGTATTCACAATCTGATTCTGCCCGCTCAGGGAGGTACAACTCAAATTGACCATGTTCTCGTATCAGTTTTCGGAATTTTTGTCATTGAGACCAAAAACATGAACGGCTGGATATTTGGGAGCGAGCGATCCCCCCAATGGATCCAATCCATTTACGGCAAGAAATATCCTTTCCAGAACCCCCTTCACCAGAATTTCAGACACACGAAGGCGCTTGAAGAGTTTCTCAATCTCCCTGAGTCCTGTTTCCATCCAATCGTCTTTTTCATTGGCGAATGCGAGTTGAAAACTGATCTCCCCAGCAAGGTGCTCACCCGAGGACTTGCAAACTACATCAAGTCCCATGGTGCCCAAATATTCTCTCAGAATGAAGCGGGTGAAATATTCAGCCGTCTGACCTCCGCAAAACTCTCCCCGGTCTCCAGCCACTCCCTCCATGTTTCATCACTCAGGGAGCGACATCAAGGCAACTCATGTCCAAAATGCGGCAAGGTATTGGTCTTGCGAACCTCTTCCAAAGGCGCAAATCCCGGGAACCAGTTCTACGGGTGCTCTGGCTTTCCAAAATGCCGTTACACGCGGGCAGAATGATAGAAAAACCAGTGACCGACTGTGGGAGAGGAGGCTCCTCAATTCAATCTTGTTGAAAAAGGATTCAAAACACAACTTTATGAACGAACCAGATGGAACAGTAGAAAACGACGACGAATATCCGGCCTCTGACTACGCCTGGTGCCTGCACTGCGAGCGCACATATAAATCAGGTGAACACAGGAAGGTTAAAACCCCAAAAATGATACGGGAAATCGTTCCCGACATGGAATTCATTGAAATGTGCTCCTACGAAGACTGTGACGGAGACGCCGATATGGATGCGTGGAACTGGGGGAAGGTCGCAGCACTCAATGGATATCCTGAGATTCCAGAGCACGGGAAGGTTTATCCGCTTTATCCTCCTAGCTGAACTTTCCTTGGACGTCTCTCATTTCTTTTCCCTCAGAGACACCAAAATATGCCATTTCTTCCATTTTGAATTTGACCGAACCCATGCCCAAATAATATAAAATATAATGCGCATTTTTGCCTCCGGCATATGCGACCAAATGAACTCCTTACTGCACTCGCGTTGGCTGTTTGTGCAACCAGTGGCAAGAAAAGCCGCTGAAAGTTGCCGGAGGATTCTTTTAACGAAATTTAATCCTTTCGCACTGGCCAGTGTCAGTCTTCTGGTATCCGCCTGCATCTTTCTTTTGGGGTGTGGCGGCTCAGAAACAGGGTCAAGTTCCTCATCCTCCAATTCGGAGGTCGCATCTGTTGGGGACGAAACCCCACAGGTGCGGGTTGGCATGACAAAGCGCCAAGTTCTCCGGGCTTGGGGAGAGCCATCAGGAAAGCAGGTCACC
>JBGSVX010000091.1:0-3675 GCA_041752795.1 Terrimicrobiaceae bacterium | reverse complement strand
GAATATTCATTGGACGAAAATGAGAAAGTGCTGATGAACATACATGATGGCAAGAACAAAAAGTTCTATATTTTAAAAAATGATTCAGAACTGTTCTCATTAATCTTATACTCAAATAGTTACAATGGAATTGGAATTGCGTTCTCTCGCCTCTGTTTGTGCTAAATCACCATTAAAGATGTTCTTTGGAGCACCCATCAAACGGCAATCTCCCCGCTCCTCAGCTTCGGCAGGAGCAGGTCGCGCGCGGCGCGGAGCTTTTGGTTTTGAGAGCAGAGGTTTCTCAACTGATCCGTGATTGCGGTGACCGTCTCGGTGAAGTCGGCCAAGAGCCCCTGAGGCGGGAGGGCAACCGGATATTTGATCATGTGCTTCCAATCGGCTCGGGGCATCTTGGAGCCCTCCCGCATGGTTTGGGAGGCTTCGGCGACAAACTCGTCACTGGATACGACCATCAGCACAAGGCTCCGGAGTTCGTCGGTATTTGCGCGGATGACAATCGCGTCGGATGATGCGACGCCATCTGTGAAAGCGATGCCGACTTTGTGGAAGTAGGGGCGAATCTTTCCGAAGAGGATGTCGCCGGCTTTGTAGCGGAGCTTGGTGCTTGTCACGGCTTCAGCAGCCCCCCAATCCGTCAACGAGATGGAGCGCCGGGGGATGTGTTCAAGCCCGATGTAGGGGGTATCCGGCTCCAAGGCGTCCGGCGAAACCGTTTCGCGTAGGTCGGTGCAGATGTCCCCTAGCGTCCTCCGCTTCCACCCCTCCGGAATCCCGCTGGTGATATGGGCGTGTTCGTGGCCGGGGAAGCGGAGGCGGACGAACCAATCTCGGTAAAGCAGCCGCGCCGACTCCTCCAACAACGCCATCCGACGGAGGTTAATTTCCATCAGGTCGTCGTAGGCGGAGAGGGTTTCGGCGATTTCGTCTTGTGCCACTTTGGGTGGATAGAGCACAGGAAGTCTTTTTAGGTCGCTTCCTCGAATGCCCTTTACATTCGTGCCAGAAACTATTGAGCGGATCCGCCCTCGTCCATTCAGGGAGCGAAAGTAGTAGAAAAGGAATCGTGGGTTGACTGCCTGCTTATCGAGGCGGACTCTGATTATCGAGGATTCAAAGGTAAGCGGCTCAGGCGGAGCAATTACAATGGAGCATTTGCCAGCTCCAGCCTCTACCAAAGAGCGTCGCCCGAACAATAAGTCGCCGTCTTCCAGTGAATTTATGGACAATTCAGTTTCGCTCAGCTCAAGCCTTTTCATTTCCTGATTCGAGATGAAATCAAAGCCAAACAATTCACCCATATTCACAATACGACAGCCTGCACCGTGAAATTCTTTCGGCTTGTAAATGCCGTTTCGAGATGGACACGCATACAGGTGCTCAAAGGGCACATCTTTCCACTTCATACCCCCAACCCCTCAAAATTCTTCTGAATCTTCTTCGCCAGCGCAACCGCCTCCTGATCCAGGTCCGCCAGCTCCATATGAATGTCGCCCAGCGCCTGTTCAAAATCGAAATCCGCGTCCACCTCCGCCGGGGCGACGCCTACATACCGGCCGGGTGTGAGGCTCCAGTCGGCGGCGGCGATTTCCTTTCGGTCCACGAGCTTCACCAGACCCGGCACGGGCACGAGTTTGGCATCTGGGAAGCGTGAGAGCAGCCAGTGGGCCTGGCGTTCAAAGTAGGCGGTCGCCTTCAGTTGCTCGACAAGTGCCTTCCGGCAGGCATCGAGTTCCTTTTCCAGCCGTCCGATGGCGCGTCCGTCCCAGGCTTCGTGCTCGCGGGCACCGGCATCGCTCTCCGCCGCATCAACGAGCCGCGTGGCGAGTTTGAAAACGAGATCAGCGTCCTTGACAAGATTCCGGCAAGTGGTGGCGAGCGCATCGAGTTCGGACAACAATGTTCTCTGTGCGGCCAGCTTGGGCTCGCACGGCTTTTTCGGGATCCGGGCGGCGAGATCATCCAATCCTTGGAAGCAGGCTACGTCGTCGCGCTCTTTGATCAATTCCCGCAATGGCGAGTCCTTGGGCAGAGATTTCAGGAATTTTGCGGTGGCGTCAGCGAGCGCGTCGTAAGCCGAGCGGAAGGCCCCGGCATTCCCCGCGATGGCAGCCGCCTTTGCGAGCGTTTGTTCGAGGTATTGCTGGACGAGGGCGATGAACCGGTCGGATTGCCCCCGGTAGAGCCAAACGATGGCGGTGAGATTTTGAAGCTGCTCCGGGGCGAAGTCGAAAATCTTGCGGTTGACCTTCCGGTAAATGTTCCGCGCATCAATCATGAGCACCTTGTCGCGGCGTTCGGCGGGCTTGCTGCGATCAAAGTGCCAGAGCTCGCAGGGAACGGTGCGGGTGTAGAAGAAATTCGAGCGGATCGAGACCATCACGTCCACATCGCCGGTTTCCACGAGCTTGCGGCGGACGTCCGCCTCTCCGTGCCCGGCGCTGCTGGCCTGAGATGACATCACGAACCCGGCGCGACCGGCGGCGTTGAGGTAGCTCCAAAAATACGAAATCCAGAGGTAGTTGCCATTTGAGACCTTCTTGTCCTTGTTCACGCCCGGCAGACCGAATGGCAGGCGGCGGTCGGACTTCACTTTTTCGGCATCCACCTTGTCCACGTTGAACGGCGGGTTCGCCATGACGAAATCGCATTTGCCGAAAAGCTCGTGCGAGTCCTCGTAGAACGTATTCGCTTCGATGATGTCGCCCTCAAGTGCGTGGACGGCGAGGTTCATTTTCGCGAGGCGAAGGTTGCTGGTCTTGTATTCCTGCCCGTAGAACGTGGCGCGGTGGGCGGCTTGGTCGCCTTGGCGTTCGATGAAGTGGCTCGACTGGACAAACATGCCGCCCGAACCGCAGGCCGGGTCGAAGACGATCCCGTGATCCGGTTCGATGATGTTCACGATCGTCTGCACGAGCGAGGGCGGGGTGAAGAATTCGCCGTTGTCCTGCGCGCCCTGCATGGCGAATTTCATGAGGAAGTATTCGTTGATGCGCCCGAAGATGTCGCCGCTGGCGGAGCGGAGAATCTCGCTGTCGAAGACACGGAGGAGATCTTCCAACAATGCGTTGTCAAAGCGGGTGTAATCCTTCGGGAGCTGGCCGAGCAGCGGCTCAAAGTCGCGTTCAATGCCATCCATCGCCTTTACGAGCGCCGCGCCGAGGTCCGAGCCCTTCGGTAGCCGGAGCAATTCGTCGTAGCGGGCCTCCTTCGGCAGCATGAGCGCACGGCGCTTTTTGAAATCTGCGGCGGTCAGCGGGCGTTTCGGCATTTTTCCTGACGCCTGGTCCGCTTCAATTTCGCGGAGGGCCTCGTTGTAGCGGTTCGTGGCGTGGCGGAGAAAGATGACTCCAAGCACTGGCATGCAGTATTCGCCAGCCGTCAGCTTTGAGTTCGCGCGGAGATTGTCTGCCGTTCCCCAGAGGTCGGCTTCCAGTTTTTCAATGTCTCCGAGCGAGCTGGTTTTGGTCATTTTGAATAGATCAGGATTACTGGATTGTGTAGGACAAAGACAGGGCTACCCCGCAATTTAACGAACGAAATAAGCGTTTCTCATCGCTGGTCCCAGCTTGGCCCTATTTCTCCCGAGAATGCAATTTTGAAAGGAAGGCTACGCGCATGGGCTGTGGTCTGCCGGAGCTATCGGATAGATCCTCACTTCGGCATCTCCATGCC
>JBGSVX010000090.1:0-6735 GCA_041752795.1 Terrimicrobiaceae bacterium | reverse complement strand
GGCCTTGGAATCATTTCGCCAATTGGCAGCGATATCAAAACCTTTTGGGGCAACCTCACCGAGGGGCGGGGAGGAATCACCCATTACACCGCATTCGATTCAATCGGGCACGATTGCAAAATTGCCGGGGAAGTGAAGGATTTTGACCCGGTCCTTTATTACAAAAACCCCAAATCCGCCAAGCGCACCGACCGCTTCACCCAGTTTGCCGTGGGTGCTGCCAAGCTGGCTCTGGAAGACGGAGGCTTGGACCCGGAGACCACCGACCGCCACCGTTTCGGGGTTATGCTGGGAAGCGGCATTGGTGGTTTGCGCAGCATGGAAGACGAGTGCAAGCGCCTCTTCGAGCGCGGCCCATCCCGCACGTCCCCATTCACAATCGCCATGATGATCAGCAACATGGCCAGCGGCATCATCTCCATGGAGCACGGGCTCGGCGGGCCAAATATGTGCATCGTCACGGCTTGCGCCACCGCAAACAATTCCATCGGCGAGGCCTGGCGCACACTCAAATTTGGTGATGCCGACATTTTCCTTGCCGGAGGCTGCGAGGCCACGATCACACCTCTCGGCATGGCAGGATTCACGGCCATGAAGGCTATGAGCTGTCGCAATGACGAACCAGACAAGGCGTGTCGCCCTTTTGATCGCGACCGGAGTGGCTTCATCATGGGCGAAGGGGCTGGCATCGTTTTGCTTGAAGAGCTGGAACATGCCAAAAAACGTGGGGCTCACATTTACTGCGAACTTGCCGGGTATGGTTGCACCGCAGATGCGTTTCATATGACCCAGCCCCAGCCTGAGGGGGAAGGTGCAGCCCGTGCCATGAAAATTGCCATGAACCATGCCGGGGTGACTCCTGCCGACATTGATTACATCAATGCCCACGCGACATCCACTCCGCTGGGCGATATCTGCGAAACCAAGGCCATCAAGCAGGCTCTCGGGGAATACGCTTACAAAACCATGGTCAGCTCCACCAAGTCCATGACCGGTCACCTCCTCGGTGCTGCAGGTGGTGTCGAACTCGCCGCAACCGCCTTGGCCATCAAACACGGCGTGATTCCTCCAACGATCAACCTCGACAACCCGGATCCCCAGTGCGACCTGGACAATGTTCCCAACACCGCAAGGGAACACAAAGTCCGCACCGCAATCAGCAACTCCTTTGGATTCGGTGGCCACAACGCCACCCTCGTCGTGAAAGAGTTTGTCGGCTGAACCTGACGAAGCGAGTCCTTTCCCCGGCTCCAACCTCAAAACACGCCGGCATGTCGAATACTCAGCCAGTGACCGAAGACGAGGCCCGGGAAATCATTCTTACATGGGGGCATTTGCATGACCTCCAAGCCGGACTCTCCGCGTTTCTCCCGATTATTGCAGAGGACGGATTCTATATGCGCTTCGGCGAAAAGAGCTGGATCGGCTACGCGGACTTCGAAGCCCACCAAATCGTAAAGCGCAAATTTTTTGACGAGTTCCACGATTACACGTGGATAGAAATTTTTGTTGGCAGCCCGGCCACGACCGCCACGACTGTGATGGAGTGGTCCTACCGCCACCGGCCCGAAGGAAGCCCGACCAGCCGCCTGCTCAAAGCCATCCTGAATCACACATGGGAATTCCGGCGCTGCCCGACATCCGGCCGCGCCTTCATGCAGGGACATGTGGTCAATTCCTTCGAATATATCGAAGGCTTCCGGCCAGATAGCGTTCAAAACCAAGATGAGGACTATGATCCCCACATGGACCCGCGCTGGAAAACACGCTGACCCAACCCACGACCCAAACCGGTCGTTCCGATCAGGTCTGCACAAATTTTACTTTTTGATCAGCTCGGTCAGCGAGAGTTCGTTGATCGACATGGGATATTGTTGGCGAACTTTGGCAAGGTAGGCCTCCATGTTTTGTTGGGATCGTTGCTGACGAAGAGCGTCGGCAATTTGTGGTTTGATCTCCTCAAGAGTCGGAGTGCGGGCTTCGCGGATGTCCAGAACTTTGATGATGTAAAACCCGTCCGGCATCTGGATTGGCGCAGAGACCGCTCCTTTGGTCATGGTGGACACCACCTTGCGGACCTCCGGTTGCAGTGAGTCCACCGCCAACCACCCGATTTCCCCGCCTTTGGCAGCCGTTTGTTTTTCCTGACTCGATTCCGCAGCAATCTTTGCAAAATCCGCGTTGGGAGCTTTCAGCTTGGCTTGGATCTGATCCATGAGCACTTTCGCTGCCGCCACTTGGATTTTGTCTGCGTCCTCGGCTTGGGGAATGTAGATTTGAGAGAGCTGGAGCTGACGCGGCACTTTGAGCTCTGCTTTGCGGGCTTCGTAAACCTCGGCGATTTCTTTATCGGATGGAAAGCCGGCGGGCGGGGCCGTGATTTCCTGGAGGTAGGATTCCAGCACGACAGCTTCCTGAACTTTTTCCATGCGCTCGGCGACCTCGGGGCGTTTGTCCCAGCCAGCGGCCAGTGCCTCTTTCATGAGCAG
Source organism: Terrimicrobiaceae bacterium (assembly GCA_041752795.1). Lineage (GTDB taxonomy): Bacteria > Verrucomicrobiota > Verrucomicrobiia > Chthoniobacterales > Terrimicrobiaceae > JAJTZA01. The sequence continues at coordinate 4,246 of JBGSVX010000090.1, read as the reverse complement.
GCGTCGAAGGATGGCATTTCGCGCGGTTTGATTCAGAAGGGCTGGATTTTCTTGAAGTGCCTTGCGGTCTTTTTCCGAAAGGTCGGCGAAAAATGGCGCGAGTGTTGCCGAAGTCACATCCTCATCCGCCACGCGGGCGATAATTTTGGATTCTTGTGCGGTCAGGCTTGATGTGGTCACAGCGGCAATCAGGCCGGCGAGAACGAGATGTTTCGATTTCATAAGGTCTGGATGGTTTAGATTTTTAGGGGTGATTTACGCGAAATGCTATTTGGAAAATGGCAACGTATTGGGCGGTCCTGACAAGCAGGACCCTCCAAAGGAGCCCGATTCTGCCAGGCCCGCCAATCATATTGTGTCTCTGGTGGAGGGTCCTGCTTGTCAGGACCGGGATTGGGCAGTGCACTTTCCACAACGTTGCAATGGGCTCTTTTAGAAAGCGGCGAACTTGAAAGATATAGGAGTTTCCGAATGGCATTGGATTTAAGCAGGTCCAGGAGTTGGCCATTTGGTTTCTTTGACTCCCGGTTTGGCCTTTGGAGGCTTGGGAGTCGGAGCGGGTTTGGGGGTGGCGGCGGGTTTGGGAGTTGGCTTTTGTGAAGGGGTTGGGTTGGCCTCGGGAGTTGTGGTGGCAGGCGGCGGCGTGGAATCGGTGGCGGTGGTTGGTTGGTTTTCAGCCTGAGGCGCGGGTTCCGTTTTGGGTTCGGGCTTTTTCTTTTTGACGACCGCGAGTTCTTCGTCCTGGATGCGGGCGGCGAGGAGTTTGTCCTGACCTTCCTGCGCGAGGTTTTGGAGTTTGACCTTGGTATTGCCAACGAAGGGTTCGCGGGCGAGCAGGGCGTCTCCGAACCAGAAGTTGTCGTAGCGCTTGAGGATTTCTTTGCCGACGAGGTACATTTGCACGTTCTGGAAGCGCTGGGCCTCGGCAAGGCGTTCGAGGTTGATGACCTCAGCCGCTTTTTTGTCGCGGTCGGCCTCGGCCTTGCGGGCACGTTCGATGACCGCAGTGTAGTCTTTGCGCCATTTTTCGATGGCGGTTTTGTTTCCGATAATTTCGGCCTCGCGGTCGATGAGTTTGGTATTCAGCTCCGAGATCGCATTGGCGGAGGCATTGCGCTCAACAAGGGCCTGATCGTTGAGTTTTTTGATCTCGGCTTTTTGTTTGTCGAGCTCGGCTTTGCTGGCGATATCGGCGGCCTGCAAATTGGCGATCTGTGCCTGGGCATCCCGGAGTTGGATTGTTGTATTGCGCAAGGCCTCACGCATTTTGGTCATGGCCTCATCCTCTTCCTGGGCATGCAGAACCGGTACGAGGAGCAGTGCGGCGAATAGCGCAAGCAACCAGACGAACCTGCGGGGGCGGTCCTGACGAGCAGGACCCCCCATCGGAGTGGCAGGTGCGGTGGAGAGCGGGCTGTTGGTTGTCACGCGGTTTCTTGCAAGAATGGGTTTCATTAAAATTCTCCGTTGAGATCGACTTGGAAGATGTTGATGTTGAATTGAGGTCCGGCGAGGCTGTCTGAGCCCATCCATTTGCCGGTGATCCAGACATGCGGGGCGAGCGCGATGCTTCCGGAAACCGTGAAGCCCTGCATGTTGGTGCCACCGAGGCCGAAGTCCGAATCCGTGAACCCGTCCACGACGGCGTCGGAGCCGATCCAGCGATATTCGAGGTGGGCGTTCCAATCCCAGCGTTTCAGGAATTTGGGATGACCCACCTGAAAGCGCACGAGCCACCCGTAGTTGCTGCCTTCGTATTGACCGAGGATGTCGTCAATGTCGTTGGGATCAATGGCCCCGCGATTGTTGACGGCGATGAGATTGATGGCGTCTTCATCCCACGCGAGGTTGGTGACAAATTCGCCGATGAGCGAAACTTGGATGGGTTCGAAGCCATTGAAGTCGAGGCGGGCGGTGATGGCCAGTTCCTCGAATTTCGTGGCAAGGCCATAGTATTGGTATTGGTTGATGGCACCAAAGTCGTTGCTGGCATCGGGCACAATGTTACGAATCGGGAAGTAGGTGTTTCCTTTTTGGGCAAAGGAGGGACGGCTGTCGTCCGTGTCGCCGGCATCGCTGGAGCTGAGTGGAGTGAAGGGACTGGAAAGCTTGCCCTCAATGTTGTCAAAGTAGTAATAGGCCGCACCAAATTTGAAGTTCCAGTTATCGGCAAATTCCCACTCAAGCCCGACCTGGGCACCAAGGAGGTATTTGTCGTAGCTCTTGAATTTGGTGGGCTGATTGCTCGAAAAATTCAAGTCAGTGTTATAAACTGGAAAGGCACCCGCCACCGCGAAGGGACGGAAGCCGGGGAAAACTTCGTATTTGAGGGAGGCCGCGATGCCATCGAAGTTGATGTCATTATCCCAAATGAGATCGGTGGAGAAAAATGGGTTCTGGAAACGACCAGCCACAAATTTGAAGGTGCGGGTCGGTTCGTTCCATGCGGTCCAACTCAAATACGCGCGATCCAACCAGATGGCATATTTGCTGAACTGACCGCCCGAGCGTCCGAGGGTTTGGTTGGTGGAAACCGGGGATGTGTCACTGCCGGTGGCAACCCGGAAGCCCATTTCAAAGTTGTCGGCCATATCAACGGTCATGCCGATACGGGCACGAATGCGGGCTCGGTAGCGGTCCTGATCGGTGTTGTATTGCGGCGCAAATTGGTTGCCGGTGACGTCAAAGGGGGCTCCGGTGTTGATCGCATTGAAGTCCGGGAAGGCGCCGGAGGCGTCATTACCCTCAGGATTGAGGATGCCTTCGAAACGCAACCGAAGGTCGCCATATGGTGTGATGCGGGTAACCCACGATGGCAACACACTCAAGTCGCGGAAGGGACGGTTGCCCATCTCAGAGAGAAGCTCGGATTTGATGTCCTCTTTGATTTGACTGCGCACGGGGTCGGGGATAAATGTCACGCGCACATCTTCTTCGGTGGGTGCCCCCAGCGCTTGCTCCATGGCGATCTGATCCGAGGCGGCCTGCGCTGCGGCGATCTGAGCCACGGCAAACATATCGGATTGGGTTTGGGCGCGCGCGACTTCGGCTTCAGCCTCGGCCTGACGGATCATTCCCGCCGCATCTTCTTTGGTCAGAATCCCTCGCTGAACGAGTTTGTTGATGAGATTGACCGTGACGCTTTGCGAAGGAGTGAGCGATCCGCCGGCTCCATCACCTGTGGGAACCAGATCAATGTTTTGTGATTCGGTGACGACATCCGCAGCCTCAGAGGGTGTATTGGATGGCATCGCTCCTTCGATGCCAACAACTTTGTAGGCCTCCTCAGCCGGGACCGGAGCGGGTGTTGCGCTTGCAGCAATTTCTTTCGCTGCTGATGGTGGTGCCTCCGGCACGGGAGTGGGTGACTGCGTCACGGCGGGAGATGGCTTCTCTTGGGCCACAAGTGTCGGGGCCTGCTGATCGGTCACTGCCGATGTGGCGGCCTCCGCAATTTCACGGTCTTTCCTAGCGAGCGCTTCCGCAGCGGCGACGGATTCGGGTGGCGGGGTGGCCCATGGGGTTGGTGTGGGCACCGGGGCTGGTGGTGGAGTGAGGGATTCTTCGACGAGGACCGGAGGCGTGAACTTGGGTCCTGCAGCAGGTGCATCGGACGATTCAGGCGTGGCCTGCGGAGTCGGCGAGGGGGACGCGTAGTTGTCAAAGACAATACGATTTTTCCCACCGGCGCGGAACATGCCCGGCGTGGCGGTTGGGGATTGGGCCGGGGCGGGAAGCCCGAGCAACATCACAACGGCCAGCGTTGTGACAAAAAGGTGTCTGGATTTTTGTTGGTTGGACATCAGTTGGGTCGTTTGGCCGAGATGCGCATCACAATCGGCATGGGCATGTCCTGTGGGGGAGGTTCGGAAAGTTGCAAGCCAGCGAGGGCTTCTTCAGTGAGGGCACGGTCCACGGCCGCATCGCCCGAGGAGCCTTCCAGCTTGGCACGTTGGATGCGTCCGTTGCTATCGACCCAGACCCGCACTTTGAGGTCGAGGCTTGCGCTTCGGGTCTTTTTGTTGGAGCGCAGAGCAGCTGCCACACGGGATTGGACCTGACCCGCATAAAATCCGTATTTGCTGTTTCCGCCCTGTTTGTTGCCGCTGCCGAGGCCGCCGATGAGACCGCCTCCGCCTTTGCCAGAAAGGCCAAAGTTATCTCCATCACCTTGGATGTTGGACCCCATTGGGGCCGCCTCTTCCGGGGGGCTTTCGGGTTGGGGTGCGCTTTCGGGTTGGGTTTC
>JBGSVX010000089.1:0-5715 GCA_041752795.1 Terrimicrobiaceae bacterium | reverse complement strand
TCCTGAACTCTCGGCAGACCTTGTGGACCGCGGGTTGGTGCTGGCTGGCGGCGGTGCCCTGCTCCGCGGCCTGGACAAACGACTTCAGGACGAAACCGGATTGCCCGTGCATGTTGCAGAGGATCCTCTCTGCGCCGTGGCTGAGGGCACAGGCAAGGCTCTTCAAGAAATGCAATTCTTGAAGGCCGTGCAGGCTTCGGACCGGACCTACGGCAACTGACCACTCTTTCAGGCTGCGTCATGTGCAAGATGAGCGACCGAAACCCGAGCGGCAACTTGGTCGATCGGCAGAAACACAACCACCCGATGCCAAAGTTTGGTGTCGGAGCCCGGAGTTGATTCCCACCCATTTTTCCTGACATTGAAAAAACTGAATATCATCCTTGTGGTTGTGATCCTCTTGGGAGCGGTTCTGCTCTCAACCATGGGCTCCAAACCCATGCAGGGACTTCAGGCCGTTTGGATGGCAATCATTTCCCCATTCCTGCAAACCAGTTCAGCGGTCACCGAAAAAATTGGTTCGGTGGGAGAAAACCTCAAGACGTTGGATCAGTTGGACGCCGAGAATCGTGACCTGACATTAAAAAACCGGGAGTTGATGGCCACGAATCAGATGCTCCGGGACATTGAAGCGGAGAACAACAAGCTGAGAATGGCATTGGCCTACAAGGAACGTTCGGTGTTTGCGCTGCTTCCGGCCCGCGTGATTTCGCGGGATGCCTCGACGTGGTGGAATACTGTGAAGGTCAACCGTGGGTTTGAAGATGGCGTGGAGAGCGACATGCCGGTGCTCACCGAAAGTGGGTTGGTTGGAAAAACGATGACCGTTTCAAAAAACATATCGACCGTTTTGCTTTTAACCGATGAATCCTGCCGGGTGGCGGCAAGGGTGGAGGGAACTGTGGAGCAGGGAATTGCCTCGGGGTTGAGGGTGCCGGGTGCCGGCACGCCGGGGGAAATCCAGTTATCGTTTCTTTCAAAAAGCGCAAATTTACAACCCGGCCAGAAAGTTTTCACGGCCGGCGTGAGTGGTGGGGTATTTCCTTCGGGAATTCAGATTGGCACGGTGAAGAGTTTTCGTGCCCGTGCATTGGATGGCCAGGCTCTGCTCGAACCCGCTGTGGATCTTGCCGGAGTCGAGGATGTTTTTATCCTCGTGGGGTCAAAATGAAAGCGCTCTCCGGTCTCGGCGCTCTGGCTTTTGCCATTTTTCTGGCGTTTCCCATTCAGGAAATCCTGCCGCCCGTCACCGCCCTCCATGGGGCAAGAATTTTGCTCGTGCCGGCTCTTTTTTGTTATGGAGCCGTCTCCCTGCCTACCCCGGCCATGTTGGCGCTGGCGGTCTTCACCGGACTCCTTTCTGACCTGGCCTATCTCCATGTGGTTGGTGGTCAGGTTGAAATTGGCATGGGCTGGTCTATAGTCTTCTTTGTGATATTTGGATTGATTGCAAATGGGTTCCAACCTGCCTTTCGCCGCGGGCATTGGTGGATACCCTCACCACTTGGCATGCTTGCAACGTCCCTGTTTTTGCTGCTCCAGTTTGGAATGATCACCCTCCGCCGCGGGGGATTTGAGTTCAATGAAGTTGCCGCATGGCGGATCCTCGGGCCCGGGCTCATGGCCGCCCTCGTGGCCCCTTTCATTCATTTGATTGCCATCTGGGGCGGATCATTTTTTGGAACGCCCATCAAGAGGCATCGCGTTTCCCTCGCCAAATCATGAAACGCAACACGCCAGCTTTCCGGATCATTTTCCTTGCGGCAATCATTGTCCTTGCATTCGGTGGCATCACGTTCCGTCTGTGGCTCGTTCAAATTGCCAAAGGCGCGGAATACACGGCCAAAATCCGTCTGGGCTCCCAGGTCACCGTGCGAATCCCCGCCGTGCGCGGAGAAATCCTTGACCGGAACGGACTTCCTCTGGTTCAAAACCGCGCGAGTTTTGATGTGGATTTTTATTTGCCCGATATGGTGCGGGCCTACCGGGAAATCAACGGGGGAGTTCCTTACACGACCTATCGCGGAACGGTCCACAACATGCCGAAAGATTTGAAGGAAGCGGATGTTGTGCGAATCGTCACCGAGCAAGTCCTTCCGCGCATGGAAGAACTCGGGGTCGCAGAGGATTACAATTCCCGCAAGCTGCAGGTACACTATCGCAACAATCGCGAAGTGCCATTCAACTACCGTCAGGATCTGGATTTTGAGACGATGGCCATTCTCTCGGAACGAAGTCTCGAGCTGCCCGGAGTCACGGTCACCAGAAAGCCGGTCCGCCAGTATTTGTATGGATCCCTGGCGTCCCACCTCCTCGGTTATGTCGGCATGCCGAACAACCTCGACAAACAGCCGGACCTCAAACAATTCAATTTTTACGATCCGGATATGGAGGGCAAAGCCCAGGTTGAGCTTTACATGGATAACTATTTGCGAGGGAAACCGGGGGTCCGGATTTTGCAGCGCAATGCGAAAGGCGTGATCGAGGGAGAAGTCTCGGGCACCGAGCCGGAGCAGGGAGCCAATGTCTTTTTAACTATTGATGCCCGCATTCAATACATTGCCGAAAAAGCTTTGCGCAATGTGGGCCGGGGAGCGGCCGTGGTCGTTGATCCGAGCACGGGGGACATTCTCGCCATGGCGTCAGTTCCCTCGTTCGATCCCAATTCGTTCATCCCTGCCATCAAAGCCAAAGACTGGACCGCTCTCACTTCGGATGACACCAATCCACTTCTCAATCGCGCCATCAGTTCGTATGCCCCGGGTTCAACCTACAAAGTCTTCATTGCCCTCGCTGGATTGAAAGCAGGCAAGACCGGTGTCTATCCCTGCGGGGGAGGCATCTCGATTGGGGACACCTTCATGAAGTGTCACAGCAAATCCCACAGTTCCATGGGGCTGGAGGATGCGCTCAAGGTTTCCTGCAATGGCTATTTCTATCGCCTGGGAATCGCGTCGGGCATTGATAATATTGTTGCCATCGGCAACTTGCTGGGGTTTGGACAAAAAAGTGGTATTCCACTCTCGGGAGAAAGCCCGGGCATTCTTCCCGGTCCGGCCTATCTCTCCGAGGTCCGGCCGCGGGAACGCTGGAGCAGCGGCTACACAGCGAATACCTCCATTGGACAGGGCGAAGTCCTGGCTTCACCGCTTCAGATGGCCATGTTGGCCGCTACGGTGGCAAATGGCGGAACGGCATTTTACCCCCGCCTGATTGATCGTGTGGTTGCCCAGGATGGCAAGGTCCTCTTACAGGAACCGGCCCGCGTGCGCTCGAACCTGATCTCGGATGGAGGCCTCACGGCCGAGCAAATCGAGCGCGTGCGAAAAGGCATGCACAAGGTCGTGGAAGAAGGCGGAGGCACCGGCGGGCGCGCTCGCATCAAAGATGTGGAAGTTGCAGGAAAAACCGGCACCGCACAAAACTGGACGATGCGCGAAGGGAAAAGCATCAAGGACAATCACGTCTGGTTCATCTCATTTGCCCCGTTCGACAAACCCAAATATGCGGTTGCCGTGTTCGTCCAAGGTGCAAAATCCGGAGGAGGGGTCGCTGCTCCGATTGCCGCCAAAATTCTGGAAGACTCGATGAAACTTCCGGGTCAGGGGATCTTCCCCGAGGCTCCGGCGGACCCGGATCCGAATGCTCCTCCCAAAGCAGAACCTGTTTTCATCGCATCCCTCGAACCGGCTGCCGGAAATTTCAAATTCATCGAGAGCATGGATTTCGGGCGCGCCATTCCGGCAGCTTCCAGCGTTTCGGACGACTCCGAAACTGCAGCCGATGCCGACCCGAATGCCGCCCAACAGGCCGATCGCCCCGCAGATCCCAACATCCGCGAGGATGCTGACGATCGCGGACGAGTCCGGAACAAAGAACGCAAACCAAACACCATCCAGAAATTTTTCAATTTTTTCGGCGGAAACAAAGACCGCAAAGAAAAGAACAAACCTTCACCGCCCCCCCGCAGGTGAAGAATTCAACCGTCAATCCACCCGCCCCCAGCAAGGGCAACCCCGAACCTTATTTCCATGATAGAAACAGTCAAACGCATTCTGGGCCTGCGTAAAAAGTCCACAGGAATCAAAATTGTCGTCAGTTGCGAACGCCTCGAAAAGCGCGTCGCTCTCCTCGAAGATGGACGACTCGAAGAATACACGACCGAACGCGACAGCGACCGGAACATCGTCGGAGCGATCTTCAAGGGCAAAGTCAAAAATATCGAAGGCGGCATCAAGGCGATGTTCGTCGATATCGGCTTCGAGAAAAATGCCTTCCTCCAATTCTGGGATGCCATCCCGGCAGCCTTGGACAGTGGCATTGAAGCGGTCAGCCGTCAGGACGGCGGATCCAAACGCTCAAAAAAACCCAAGATCACCCACAAGGACGTTCCGAACATTTACCCCGTGGGATCGGACGTGCTTGTCCAAGTCAAAAAGGGACCAATCGGCACGAAGGGGCCTCGGATCACGACGGACATCAGCCTTGCTGGTCGCTACCTCGTGCTCATGCCGTTTAATGACCAATGCGGCATTTCCCGGAAAATTGATGACCCCAAGGAACGCGAACGTCTTCGCAAAATTCTCCGCGAGTTGGAAGTCCCCGAAGGCATGGGCGTTATCATGCGCACGGTCGGACAGGGTCAGCGCGCCCGCTATTTTGTCCGCGATCTGAGCCTGCTGCTTGAACAGTGGACGGCGATCCAAAAGGGCCTCGAAGAACGTCCGGCGCCGGCCTGCCTGTTCCAGGAACCGGATCTCGTGGACCGCACGGTCCGTGATTTTCTGACCGACGATATTGACGCGATTATTGTCGATGACGCCAAATCTGCGGAGCGCATGCAAACGCTCGTAGGCATGATTTCTGCCCGTGCCAAAAAGCGCATCCAAGTTTACTCAGGGTCCGAGCCGGTCTTCGATTGTTTCGGGGTTCAGGCACAAATTGATGCCGCCTTCCACCGTCAAGTCTGGCTCCCGTGCGGAGGGTATATCGTCATTGATGAAACCGAAGCGCTCATCGCCGTGGACGTGAACACCGGCCGAAACAAAGGTTCGAAGGACATGGAAAAAACCATTCTTCAGACCAACTTGGAAGCCGCTGACGAAATTTGCCGGCAAATGCGCCTGCGTAACATCGGCGGAATTATCATCGCGGACTTTATCGACATGAAAAGCCGCAAGGACCAACAGTCCGTCTATCAAAGGGTCCGGGATCGTCTCAAACGGGACAAGGCCCGCACTCACGTGCTGCCCATCTCGCAACTCGGGCTCATGGAAATGACGCGTCAGCGCGCCGCCGAAAGTCTGGCCAGTTCCCAATATGTGCCGTGTCCGTATTGCAATGGTCGCGGAAATGTGAAGAGCCCGATGACCCTTAGTGTCGAGCTCCAGCGCCGATTGCACTCTGTGATGCGCAAGCACCAGGACACCGTGCATGAAATCAAAGTGGTCGTACACCCCGAACTCCTGCGCCGCTTGCGCGAAGACGACGAAGAGTTGTTGGTGGACATCGAACGCCGCTATGCCGGGCGCCTCGCCTTCCGATCGGACCCGACCTTCCATCACGAAAAATTTGTCGTGCAAAATGGAATCACCGGGGAGGAATTGAAGGGCTGATCCCAGCCGTTGCGGGTGACGTTTTGAAATCCGGAAAACTGACCGAACACTGACTGTTGCTTCTCATGGCCGACGCCCAAACTCCCATGATGAAGCAATA
>JBGSVX010000088.1:0-3231 GCA_041752795.1 Terrimicrobiaceae bacterium | reverse complement strand
TTTTCCCTAGCACAGCGTTCCATCCCTTTGAGATATGCATCTTTTTTCTGGATGAATCGGGTAAAGGCGTTCGGATCTTTGCCACAAAGTTCCGACAACGTGCGGGGTTTTTGGGCGGCTATTTCGATTTTCATTGGTTTTGCCTCAGAAGCAGGAAGTGACTAAACTCTTCCTCACCATACACGGCAAGGATATTTTTTCCAGTCCCTTTCTCTGCAATCAGCAGCGGATCCTGCGCGGTTTCGCCGGGGACCCATGGGTTCCAGAAGAGTTGTACAGAGTCGAAGACATCAAAATACTGCTCGAAAAGAGTTGCAAATTTTTGGTGGGATTCCACCAAGTGGGCCGGATGCGCAAATCGTCGATTTTCTTTCGCGCGATGCATGGCCCTTGCAATTGCTGCTTCGATGGGAGAAGAAACTCCAACAAGATGAAGTCGGTAGTCCTGCTTCTGAGCGTGCTCAATTTTTTTCATGCTCTCCGAAAAGTTGGAGAGCGATGAATCCCATGTAAAGGAGCGATTATGAGCTGTCAGGAAGCCAAACAAATCTTCCGACAAAGCGCGGGACTCCCTCTGAACAATGGAGCTGGCGCGTCCCTCTCCCAATCGGGACAGAATTTCATATTCGGGCAAGAATCTTTTGAAGACATCCACTCCTACCTGAACCCCTTGGGGTAGATCCAGAATCGGACAATCCTTCGTGCTGGCCAAAACGCTTGTTTTCCCGGCTCCGTAGCCGCCGCCTGCAAAAACAATGAGTGGCTGTTCGCGATCTACAGAACGGGATGCGAGATGTTCTACGAGATTCCGCCGAAAATCTGCCCGAATGCATTCTAGGCCATCAGGCAAAATGCGGTAATGAATGGCATCAGAGAGAAATTTCCCAAATAGGGAGGAATGCGTGACTGTGTCCACCCACTGGGATTTCACCGTTTCGGCCAGAATAGGATCTTCGTCGTCCACGATCTCAGGCCGAGAAAGCTCGTCGTTCTTTGCACAATTTTCCCACCACCAATCCCAATAGGCAAAGCAGTCCTCAACATGCGCGACCAAAAACGACAGAGGAAACTTTTCCCCTTCCTGAAGCATTTCGAGAACCCTGTTCATTTTTAAACGTTTTCAGAATCAAAGCAGTCACTATCAACCCGTTTGATTCGGTAAATCTGATCCTCGGAAACGCCGATGTTGCAAACAACCATAATCTCTTCAAGGCGGTGCCCGTCGATCAATCAAACACTCCAACTGTTTCCCTAACTATCTTCATGGCAGCGTCGACTTCCGATTCTGTGACATTGAGCGGAGGGAGGAATCGTACGACGTGGTCCCCGGCGGGAATGGCGAGCAGGCCATTTGCCTGGAGGGCGAGAACCACATCCCGCGCGATGACATCATCCGGGATCACAAGACCAAGGATGAGTCCAAGGCCCCGCACCGAAGCGGCTCCCTGCCATTTGTTGTGAGCGATTTCGCGCAGGGTGCGTTCCATTTTTGCGCCCATGCGCTTCACATTATCGAGGAGGTGATCCCTTGCGATCACATCAAGCACAGTGATTCCCGCGGCGCAGGAAACCGGGTTTCCGCCATAGGTCGTGCCATGAGTTCCGGGGCCGAGCAGGTCGCAGAGGGGCGTGCCATCGGTCAGGGTTTTGTTTGAGGCCCAGAAAGCTCCCAGAGGAAAACCATTCGCAATGCCTTTTGCCCAACTGACGCCATCGGGCTCCACATCCTGCACGAGCGATTTCCAACCGCAGAGGTCTCCGGTGCGCCCGAGGCCGCATTGCACTTCATCAAACAGCAGGAGCATGTTCCGGTCATTGCAGAGATTTCTCAGGTCCCGCAAAAATTCTGCGACCGCCACGTGAATCCCTCCCTCGCCTTGGACAGGTTCGACAAGGATGGCGGCCGTCTCCGGCCCGAGGGAATCGAGGACTGACGCCATGTTGCCAAATTCTGCATGACGGAATCCCTCCACAAGTGGGGAAAAACCGATTTTCACTTTGTCCTGACCGGTGGCGGAGATGCAGGCCATGGTTCGTCCATGGAATGAGTTTTTGAAGGTGAGGACTCCAAAGCGTCCATCCGCTGAACCGAATTTTCTGGTCAGTTTGATGAGGCCCTCGTTGGCCTCGGCTCCGCTGTTACAAAAAAACACTTTTCCCGGACCGGTGATCTCAACAAGCCGTTTTGCGAGAGCCGCCTGGGGACCGGTGCGGTAAAGGTTGGATGTGTGTACCAGCGTGGAGGCCTGTGTAGAAACGGCGGCGGATACTTCCGGGTGAGAATGTCCCAACGAGCAGACGGCGATACCACCACCAAAATCCAGAAACTCCCGCCCATGACAATCCCACACCCGGCATCCCTTCCCACTCGCCACATCGAGGTCAAACCGCCCATAGGTCGGCATCACGTAGTTTTTGTAGTCTTCAGAAAATCCAGTCATCTGCACAAAAAATCACCCGGACGCCCCGATGTCCATCCCGGAGGAAGAGATTTGGCAGCTTCACCACGATGGGGAGGCGCGGACCTCGGGGACAAGGTCCCTCCACCACGTGATTTGCCACCAAGGTTGATTTTAGAGGGATGCCGTCCCCGGCGTCCGATCGAAATTATTGCCGTCGAAGCTGCGTGATGTTTTGAGGAAAATCCTTGTTTGGCCAGTGGAAAAATCCAGAATTGCAAATCGAATGAAATTTGAGGCCTGACGGATGGACCGAGGAGAAATGTCCACATCCGATTCGAAATCACAACACCCAGCATCCTTTGCGTCCAAATTTTTTGGGATGGCGGGGGCCTATGCCGGCACCAGTTTGAAGGGGGACTCGATGGCGGGGCTTACTGTTGCGGTGATGGGAGTTCCGCAAGCCATGGCGTATGCGTTGATCGCCGGACTTCCCCCGATATACGGAATTTACACCGCGATTGTGCCATGCCTAGTTGCCGCCATTTTCGGCAGTTCAAATCACCTCGTCACCGGCCCGACCAATGCCATGTGCATGGTTATTTTCAGTCTCACCGCCGCCCTTCCCGCTCGGTTCAATGTGAGCGCCCTGGAAATTGTGCTGACCCTTTCGTTGCTCACAGGACTTTTCCAATTCGGGTTTGGGTTTCTCAAGTTGGGAGCCGTCGTCAAATACATTTCGAATTCGGTCGTTGTCGGCTTTACGGCAGGCGCAGGCATTTTGATTGCAGCCAATCAGCTCAAGAGCCTGTTGGGAATTCCCCTGCCCCCG
>JBGSVX010000087.1:0-2455 GCA_041752795.1 Terrimicrobiaceae bacterium | reverse complement strand
CGATGGCGCCTTCGACACTGCCGCAAAACGCAGCCATTTTCCGGCCGGCTCGCGCAAGCACGATCACACATTGAAACCGCGCCGAGCGTTTGTTTGCGGGAATGCCATCCAGGTTTTTTAAGAGCAGGGCATTGTTATCGGAATCCTGCGCCGAGGCTCCGGCATAGCGCGCCGAATAAACACCGGGTTCACCACCCAGCGCATCCACCTCCAGCCCGGAATCATCGGCAATCACCCATCCCTCAAAAACCATGGAGCCCGCCACAGCCTTCAGCGTGGCATTTTCCTCAAACGTGGAACCCGTTTCCTCCACCGGCCCGAAGTCCGGCAACGCGGAGAGATCACACACATCAAATGAATCCCCGAGGATCGAACGGATCTCCGAGGTTTTGTGCGCATTGCGGGTCGAAACAAGCAGGCGAACGGGAGGATTGTCACTCATAAAGTGAAAGCTCCTCAGTGGCTCGGAATGGCGCGGAGAACGAGGAAGACGATGATTGCAAAAATGAGGAAGAGGGCGATGGCTTTGAGGCGTGCGGCCTGGGCCTGACGCGAGGGGGTTCCGCGGTTTCTGTGGGAGGGGCGGCGGCCGGTGCGGATTCTGCCGGGGGAAATGGGAGGTGCTGCTTTTTTGGCGCGCTGACGGGCCTGTTCTTCGATGAGAACTTTTTGCTTTTCGATAACAGCCGGCAACTGGACGAGGCGGGCTTCCAATTGCTTTTGTTTGCGGAGGAGTTCCTCGCGTTGTTTCTCGATCTGCTTTTCTTCGGCGATGAGCCGGGGAGACTTGCGCGGTTCGCGGGCCATGCGGGCGGTTTAGATCTTGGGAGCCGCGGAGAGGATGGTCCACAGCCAAACCAAAAACGCGATGATGGCAATCACCTGGAGCGGCAGGGTGAAAGCAAAGCCGCTGCGCAGCCAGTAGGCGAAATCCCGCTCTTCCACGGGGGCATACTCGGTCTCATAGTTCGAGACCGGGGCGGCGGATTCCACGGGGGCATCCACCGCAATTTTTGCCTGAGCTTTCACGTAATCCGCGCGGGCATCTTCGACGGCACTGATCGCTTTGCTGAGTTCTTTGGGGAGCTCGGTGGTGCTCCACAATTTCGGGTTGATGGACTCGATGTAGCGAAGGTGTTGGGTGAAGGAATTGTGGATGGAGTGTAGCTGCTCGAGGCGCTTTTGGGAGTCCTCGCTCTCGCGCTGAACCGAACCGAGTGAGCGGGTCAGCTTGTCGAGCATCTCGGCCCGGCCATTTTCCAATTCTTCCTGGCGGCGCTTGAGTTCCTCAAGCCGCATCTTTTGTTTCTCAATGTCCTCCAACTGACGACGGAGCTTTTCGAGTTCCGTGTTTGTCTTTTGAACTTCTTCCCCCAAGTCCTCAGGAGCGGCATCATCCAGCTCAAAGTAGGGGTCCGGGTCGGGTCTGATTATTTCTGGTGGCATGAAAATTGGCTTCGTTTGGATATCTCCCATTACGCGATTTTGAGAAAAAAACCAGCTTATTCGCGAAAAAGGCCATTCGGAAATTGATGATTCGGGAAATTTTGAGGCAAAGAAAAGTGTTGCCTTCGGGGTGCCCGCAGGGGTGAACATAGCGGCTTGTGATATCTGCCCACGAAACGTCTGTTCGTTCCTATGAAACCCGCGACCGCGAAGTCGTTCGCTGGTTGTGTTGTGAAACTGGTTTTCTGGGCAAACCGATTGACCCGGTTTTTGAGGACCGCGAGCTTTTTGCGGATTACCTGACAAGTTACTACACCGATGTGGAGCCGGAGTCCTGTTTCGTGCTGGAGCAGGATGGGGTTGTGAAAGGCTATCTGCTGGGCTCGCGCAAGCCGTTTCGTCAACAGGTCCACAGCTTCTTTCAAAATATCGGCCTCTTTGCCCGGGCCTTTGTGCGCTACCGGAAATACAATCCCGCAACCAAAGAATTCATCGCGTGGATTTTAAAAAACTCATGGAAAGAAGTTCCGGCCGCGCCGCGCCGCACCGCACACTTTCATTTTAACGTGCTTCCCGAAGCGCAGGGACTTGCTGGCACACGCACCCTGATGAATACCTACTTTTCATTTTTGGAGTCCAAGGGGGAAACCTCGGTGTTTGGTCAGATGGTGACCTTCGAATCCCGTCGCGGAGCCAAGGTGCTCGAGCGCTATGGATTCCAGGTGATCGAAAAACGTGAGCTGACCAAATGGAAAGACAAACACCCCGAGCCGGTGTATCTGACAACAGTGATCAAAAAACTGAGCCCGGCAAAACCCTGAAAAACGAACCTCTTTTCGAGTGCCTTGACCTTTTGATGGAGGCCGAACCGCAGCCGGGGCCTGAGCAAATGGCCCGCGATGAGGCTCTTTTGGTTTCCGACCTCGAACGACCGGTGTTGCGTCATTATCGGTGGCTGGGCAAATGGGCAAGCTTTGGATATTCGCAATCCTTCGCGCAGGCCCGCAGG
>JBGSVX010000086.1:0-3102 GCA_041752795.1 Terrimicrobiaceae bacterium | reverse complement strand
GCTTTGCAAAGCATGATGTGCCTTTGGGGGATTCAAGATCCGGCATGAAAATCACCATCCACCCTCGAACTTACGAAAAGCTGCTCGCCGCAGATTTTTCTCAGCGGGACCGAAGGGAAATCATGCTGGACCCCGTCGTGGACGGATTCACACAAAAGTCAATCCTCCGCGGAATGAAGCGCGTGGGGAAATCGGGGATCATTGACCTTGGGCCCGGACGTTTCGAAGGATTTGCTTTGGACCGCCATGTGGAAATCATCAGCCGTGAACCCGGCCTCACAGAAATTGCCGGCACAGTGCGCGCAACAACCGGACCCGGCATCTTGCGGGGCATCACGTTCCGCCCCGGACAAAATTCCCCGGCTTTGGTCGTCTCTTCCGGTTCGGTCTTTTGCGAGGACTGTGAATTCTGGGGAGCAATCGAAGTCGAAGGTTCCGGCCGTTTGTTTCTCAAAAATTGCCTCGTCTCTTCGGAAGATAATGGGATTTTCCTTTACGATAAAGCGTTCGCCGAAATTATCTCGAGCCGCATCTCAGGCCAACCTGCCGGGATTTTTCTCTCCAAAAATTCCACCTGTTACCTCCACCACTGCCGATTGGAATCCTGCCATGGCAAATCCGCCGAGGATCTCGGTGCAGGAATTTTCAATTCCTCGGGCACACTCTACGCCGAGGGAACGGAATTTTTTAATAACCAAGTCGGGGTTTATCTTAAGTCCTGTCCGTCGGCGGAGTTTCTTGCATGTCATTGGATGGAAAATTCGATCTCCGCAGTGCTGTCGGAGGCCACCCCAGCGAATGGAAGGCTCGCCATCGGTGGAAGTGCTGCGAAGGGCATTTCCGATTCGATTTATCCGGTAATGGTTCTTGAGGGTGGGAGTGCCTCCTTTTCCGGAGTTCGAATATCTGCACCCAGCCATTCTGCGCTCAGCGCGGTTGGCACCTCAATCGAGGTGGACTCTTCCGAGTTTCGCTCCATTGATGTCCCTTCAATGGACTTGGAGGGTGGGCTCTTGGTCGCCAAGGATTCCCGGTTTCTCTCCGGCACAGAACCTGCCTTGAACTTTTCTGGAACTTCCGGATCTATTGCCGGTGGAGTCATTTTTCCACCACAGAACGCCTCCCTGCGTCATTCTGTGACCTTTGCAGGAGTGTCCAATGCTGCGCCTCAGGAACCTCTGACCCACGTTCCTGTTCCCCGCGTCGTGAGCATGGAGAGCATTCCTCACCTCCTATCGCGAATCATCGGTCAGCCAGCCGCCAAATCCGAATTGGAACGCCTCCTGCGACTGGCCCTTGCCGCTCGGGAGCGGAAACGCCAGGGCATTCAACAAGAGCCTCCAGTTTTCTCCGGCATCTGCGTGGGACCTCCTCTGAGCGGTCAGCGCATCGCTTTGGAAAAATTTGCGGCAGCTCTCCACGAACTCGGAGAACTTCAATCTCCAGAGGTTCTGGAAATTGTCCTTCCTGAACTGACCTCCGTGGAACCGTCCACCGTGCGGGCCGGGATTGTGATGGTCGGGGTGGATGAGGCTGCGTCAAACCTCCTGCTCACCCCATCCACCACAGAGAACCTCCTTCGCTTCAGTCGAGGCCTTGCCGGGCGGGCCCATGTTTTTCTTGTCGGTGACCGCGATCAACTCCACGGACTTCTCCGCACGCGCTTGGAACTGTCCCGCGAATTCTCTACCGAATTGCGCTTTGAAATTTTCAGTCCCTCCGATCTCGCATCGCTTTTCGTGGAACACTGCCGCCGGGAAAAAATCCCGCTCGCATTGGAAACCCTCAAAAAACTTCCGGTGATTTTTCATGGATTGCATGATCGCTTGCAGAGGCGATTCCTTACCGTGGATGGTGTCACCGAGTTGTTTGCTGACACCCGCCGCAACTACCTCGAGCGTTGCTCGCACATGGGGAATTTCAATCTGGAACTCGAGCCCTCGGATATTGTCGTTCCTCTGGATCGCTCCATTCAAATTGCTCTCGCGCGGTCCGCCGAGTTGGTCGCCGTCTGCCCCACCTGCAAAGGGCACAATGCCTGGCTCCCCGGTTTGGCACCCTCCCTCCACTGCGCCCACTGCGGAGACGAATTTAAAGCCCCCTGGGGCATGCTCAAAAACTCGACATTTTTCCGCCGCAGGAGTGTGCCCGGGGCCTCCTTCCGATCCGGCGCTGTCGCTCTCCGTAGGACCGTTGCCGCAATCGGCAGGTCGTAGGACCTTCCTCCGGTTCCCTATTTTTTTGCAGCGACCGTTGCCGCCAAGGGAGTGAATGGCTCGGCCACCTCAAAATGCTTGGATGTTTCACCCGAATAATACGTGCCATCCGTAAGCTCCAGCCGCTTGGTCCCGGCCTTCGGGCTGAAATCCAGCTTCGACAATTCCACCCAGAAGGCGTTCGGAACGGTTGCCGAATCATAAAAATAGACCAAACTCTGGCTGTCTGAAACCGTTCTCCAGATCGTGGAGGCGATATTGGGTTGCCCCGGTGTCGTGATGCCAAGGGGCACACTGACCGAACGCACAACACTCATCACGCTCACAGCGACCTTGCCGCTTTCGCCACCAATCCCAAACACCCCGTTTTTGTGATCCTTGACCTGGACGATTCGGTCGGTTTTGAAATTGCCTCCCATTTCCAAGCCAACTGCGCGGAGAAGCGGGATGCGATTAAGGACACCGGGGCCTATCCGGCCTTCACGCTCGCGCTCCCCGTCAATGACGCGAACGCCATGCTCGCCCACGGGTGGCCAAATGCGATACAGATTGGTTCGAATCCAACAGGTATGATCCTGATTTCCGAGGAACGATTCATCGCGGTTTTCGTGCGGCATTCAAAAGTAAAGCCATGACGACCCAGACGAACAAAAGGCGACGCTAAACGAACTCAGGAAATATTTGCCCATCGTCGTCGCCAAGCTTTCCGGCCAGGCAGATAACAAACAGGAAAGACTGCCAGGGTGGACATGTCCCATAACTGGCGCCTTTTTTCCGGGGGGCTTTGGTTTTCTTTGGGTTGGTAATGGCGGATTTCACAAACTCCTCTCCGGGATATTTTGACAAGGCGGCTGGCACTTATGTGCTCGTTGGTGATCCACCGCGC
>JBGSVX010000085.1:0-2416 GCA_041752795.1 Terrimicrobiaceae bacterium | reverse complement strand
TCACTCATGAAAAAAGCCCAACTTTCCCCTTGCTGAAAACCACAGTTGCTCCAACGACTGATTTGCGCGAAGCATCCGCGGTGGAGGGATGCCGTCCCCGGCGTCCGCTGTTTCGCTGCGGCGGAGCCGCCATAAATGGGTTTTGACACTTCTGGAAATGCTCACCTCTCTGAAAATCAGCCATCAAATCTATTGATGCCCGTGCTCGGGTCAGGCAAAATGATTGGATGTCTGATATCCCGATTGTATTTGAGCCAATTGCCATGGAGAGGGTTTGGGGAGGGCGCCGGTTGGAAGCTTTATATGGCAAGTCCTTGCCGCCGGGCTCACTGATTGGAGAAATTTGGGAAATCGTGGACCGCAGGGAGGCGCAGAGTGTGGTTCATCAGGGCAGGTTCCGGGGACTGACTCTTCACGAATTGTGGACTGGGCATCGATCAGAGGTTTTTGGCGAAGCATATGCGGAAGATCCCTCCGAGCGGTTCCCGCTGCTTGTGAAACTCCTCGATGCCCGCGAAAGGCTCTCCCTGCAAGTGCATCCCCCGGCCCACCTTGCCGATGCGCTCGCAGGGGAACCCAAAACCGAGGTGTGGTATTTTGCCAAATGCGCCCCGGGCTCCCAAATTTACGCCGGGATCCGCAAGGGCATTGACCGCCAATCGTTTGAAACCAAATTGCGCAATAGCACGGTGGAAGATGCCGTGCATGCCATTCCGGTGAGTGCAGGTGACAGTATCTTTATTCCCAGTGGGCGCATGCATGCTATTGGCGAAGGAAATGTGATTGTCGAAATCCAGCAAAACAGTGATACGACCTACCGGGTCTTTGACTGGAACCGTCATGGACTTGATGGCAAACCACGTCAGCTCCATATCGAAGAGTCCCTTGCCTGCACGGATTTTGAGGACATCGAGCCAGACGTGGATCATTTCGTCACCGGGACAATTGCGGATTGTGAGTTTTTCCGCGTGGAAAAAATTTCCGTAAAATCCGCGACCAAAGTTGTTCAGGAGGAACAGTTTGCGTTAATGACTGTTCTGGAGGGATCCGTGACTTGCGGCGGGATGGATTTTTCGCCGAGTGCCTTTTTCCTCGTTCCCGCTGATCATCCCGATTTGGAGGTAGCTCCCGTGGGCGGGGAAGCGCTGATGCTTCGCACGACATTGCCTCTGGCCTGAGCAATTCCAGGGGTTTCGCGCTGCCCAATCATTATTGGAAACAAAGTGTGATCGCAGCGCGGCCATTTTTCACAAATCCGCCCGAGCACAATTTGGCCAAAAGCAGGATCAGAAAAAAAGTTCGAACCACCTTTCATGTGACGTGAATGCCTCAAATCGGCTGTAGAAACTTTCCCAAAACGCACAAATTGAAAAATGACATCGTTCAGAAAGTCGCATTCCTACCGAAGTCGTGGCCGACAGACCCTCCAGCACACGCGCCCGAGGGACTCAAGGCCGGTGAACCGGGAAAAGCACTCCGAGGCGGGCATGGTGCTGGCATGTTTAGTGAGAAGTAGGCGATCTTTAACTCATCCCAACGCAGCGGAAGGTCGCCGCTCCGCAGCCACCCCATCGTGTGAAACGCAGGGAAGCAGGGACCGGCGAAAGTCCGCAGCCAAAACGAGCCTTTCGCAGCCGAGAAGCTTTACTGAATTTTAAAATCTGCAAATAGGTTGGCATTGCCAATGCTATTGGTTGGCTCGTAGGTTCATTATTCACTCATCCAACGTAACCCCTAATGTATCCAAAATCAATGTTACATTGCACTAGATTCATTTGGCCTTCCCCCATCGGCTGTTCCCCTCCACTATGTGGTTGCCGCCGTTAAGGTGTTCGCCTAATTTTCCGATACTCTGCAATGAGATCGTCGCTTGCGGAGCAACGCTCGATATCGAAGCCTATCCAGGACGGGCATTTTAATTTTAGGTCTTTCCATAATTCTTCAAATCTATGGTCGGGCTCTTTGACAATAAGGCTTGTTCTGTATCGAAAAATCGCACGTAAGCAACCTAACTCATTTTCGGTCAAGCCATAAATTTTCTCATCACTCCATACAAATCCTCCACTCATTAGGTCAAAAAATCGCTTTGCGTCTTTCGTTTTGGAAAGAACTTTAAGATGGGGAATAATCGAATCAAGAAAATCTCTGCGATCCATAAATAAAAGGCTATTTTAGCGGTATTGTTATTGTAAACTTTGGAGCAGATGCTGTTCCGATTGATTGCACTTGCCCCCCAAGAAATAACTCCCCAGAAGCGGCCCGCAGACTAAGGCTGCTCGCGAGGGCGGCATCATCAATGATTCCTGTGTTCACGACAACGGTTCTCGCGCCGGCGTTATCGTAGCCGTAGGTGGCCTGCCAGATGGGAACTCCAGATTTGGTGTCGCTGGTTGAGGTGAGGCGGTTGGCGGCGTCA
>JBGSVX010000084.1:0-1814 GCA_041752795.1 Terrimicrobiaceae bacterium | reverse complement strand
GATTTTTGGTGGATTCAGGTTTTTGATAGTAAATTCGCGCGGTCGGTGCCTCGCCACGGGACAGTTCTTTCTGGAGGCGGATTTCATTGGAGAGTTCGGCAGGAAGAAAATCGGTATTGCCTTCGACGGCGGCCGGCACATAGCCGGAGGGCAAAAGCAGCGACCATTGGGTTCGTTCAACAAGAAGATCCGTGGATGGCAATGCCACTGAGAGGTTTCCGCGAACTGAGCCAAAGGCCGCGGTCTTTCCGGTGTATGTCAATTCCACACACGTGGGTGATTCCCCCTGCGGGATTCGAAACTCCAGTTCTCCACCGGGAGTTTGGACCGGGGCCACCGGCCGGCCACCAATGCTGGCCGAAACAAGTTGGGTTCCCTCACCCGGATTCAGTTTCCAAACGAATGCCGCATGATGGCGAATGGACCATTTTGTTGCGGTGATGAACGTGCCGTCACTGACAAGGCGCATCGCGGCAGAGGCCTCCGAAATCACAGGCGGCATCGTCACAACCTCACCGACGACCGTTTCCTTTGCTGCTTTCCAAATCTGCATGTTAAGCACATCCGTGGCTCCCAAATGAAACTCCCCGGTTTTTGCATCCGTCAAGGCACCGGGAATTTTCACTTGTTCACCGGGAGCAAGTTTTCCAAGAGACAGTGACAACATGGCGGAAGGAACAACCCGGCATTGATAGGTTGTCCGGTCGTCCTCGGACCGGGAAGCCCATGCAATCCCCAGACTCACGGTCCTCGGCTGCGAGGGAGGAACCAGCATTTGAAAATACCCGTCTTTCCTGATCAGCACAGTCTCGCGGGGCTCGACGGCCAGAATGGTAACCTCCTCGCCAATCAACGGAACAAGCTTCGCTTCGGACCCGGTATTCAGAATTTCAAAATCCACCGAGCCGGTGGCACCCGCTGACGAAGCGTCCACACGAAAACGCGTGGCAAGCACCGCCTGCAATGCAACCGGCCGGGCGGGCGGTGGCAACAAACTTTTTTCAAGCAGCGAGCGATACTCGGAAAACGGAATCGTGAGTTGACCACCCGAAGGAATTTCGGCAGCCCCCAAAGGAATTGCGGCCACAAGACTTAAGACAATCGCATGTTTCATGAGGGCACCCTGACGCCGCTCTGTGAAATCCTGATGAAACGATTATGAAATTTGTGTGAATTTGACGCCTCTGCTCACGGAAGACGTTTTTTCATCGGCTGCCCTGTCATTGTAATTGTTTCCGCAGACGGGTTGGAATGCGTAGTTTTTTCTGCTTCCATCCCTCCAATAATTAGAATAGGTCGGGCTGTAACCACCTCCTCAAAACCATGGACATACTCGGATTCATCAAGGGCGAACTGCTGGAAATCATCGAATTCAACGACGACTCGCGCGACACGCTCTCATGGCGTTTTCCCGATGAGGACAAGGCGATCAAGAACGGCGCACAGCTCATTGTCAGGGAAAGCCAAACCGTGCAGTTCGTCTATCTGGGACAGTTTGGTGATAATTTCGGCCCTGGAAAACACACGCTGACGACTGATAACATTCCGGTGCTCACCAGGCTGAAGGGGTGGAAATTCGGTTTCCAGTCCCCGTTCAAAGCGGACGTTTATTACGTTACGACCCGCCTTTTCACCGGTAACAAATGGGGCACCGCAAACCCGGTGATGATGCGTGACGCGGATTTTGGTGTGGTTCGAATGAGGGCTTTTGGCATTTTTGATTTTAAGATTGTGGATGCCCCGGTTTTCCTCAAAGAAGTCGCCGGCACGGATCATCATTTTAGGTTGGATGAATTTGCAGACACAATGCGGTC
>JBGSVX010000083.1:0-5530 GCA_041752795.1 Terrimicrobiaceae bacterium | reverse complement strand
CGAGCGCAGTGAAGAAGACCTTCCAGGCATCGAAGGTGAATCGCTCTTTAGTCTCCGCAGGGTTAGAGGCAAAGCGAGAGGGTTTGGTCTATGCGGCGAAATTCTCAGGAGTTGTCCTGCTTGGGGGTCTTTTTTCCTTGCTTCCAGAGTATCACAGTGTGCTCGGTTGGGAGGCCATAGGAGCGGCTCGTTGGGGGGAGTGGATCCTCGGGGCAGTTGGTATGCACGTGGAGCGTGTGGGAGCGACGCTTTTTAGGGGCGATGTGCCTATTCTTGAAGTGACGTCCCGATGCTCAGGAGTGACGATTGGCTGGCTCTTGCTTGCAGCCATTTTCGCATACCCTTCGGCGTGGTGGGCACAGATCACAGGTTTCCTTGCAGGCTTGGGAGTTCTGCTGGGCGTTAATGTGCTGCGGGTGGTGAGCCTCTTTTGGGTCGGAGCCTTCTTTCCCGGTGCGTTTGATTCGATCCACGAGCAGTACTGGCCGGTTCTTTTGATTGTCGTGGCGGTCTGCTTGTTTGCACTCTGGCTTATCTGGGTGCAAGAAATGTCCCAAAGGGAGCCCCGGGAGTGAATCCCAAGTCCATTTTGGGAAGTCTTGGAGTCTTTTCGCTCGTCTTCGTGTTTCTCATGATACCGACGTCTCCAATTGCTTCGGCCTACCTCGGAGTGTTTCGTTCGATTGGGGCATGGGTGTTTTTCAGTGAATGGGGAGAGCGGGAGGTGCTTTTCCAAAAGTCGCCCCGGTCGGGTCAAAATTCGGCATTCACTCGAATCGAAATCGCAAATCGCCGAAAACTTGCACCTGATGGCTCGGGCACTGTGCGGCATGTTGACTTCGATGCGGGGCGACTGGCCTGGCTGCCAACCGCATTTTTCATAGCCCTCGTGCTGGCCTCACCGCTCCAATGGCCGCGACGTTTGCGAGCACTCGCATTGGGTGGGGTGTGTGTGCAAGTGGTTGTTTTCCTCTGCCTGGCTTTTGTGATCTGGCGTGAATCATCGGTCGTGGGACTCGTGTCGCTCACCCCGTTCTGGGCAGATATCGCTGCACGAAGTCAGTCCGGCTTTCTCACCTTGCTCCCATTCCTTTACCCGGTTGTGATCTGGGTCGCGGTTGTATTTCGCAGAGAGGATTTTTCGCCTGCTGCGATCTGAACTCCAGGATCAAAAGTTTAAGATTTCTCTACAATTCACGCTGTAGGGAATGATCATCGCTGCCTGTCCTCGATTTGTGACGATATTGTCACCGTTGGTTTGTTGCTTGTTTTCCTTCATCAATTTGACATTGGCGCTCTTGCTCCTTGTTACCCGTGAAGATCATAAACGCCTTTGAAAGCATTCTGCAACGCGTCTCGGTCTGTGCTGGCCTTCTTTGCCTCACCTCCGTTGCGACCATGGCGGACACTTTCGTTTACGACGACTCGGGGCGATTAACTTCGGCTGAGCAGGGTAACGGCCTCGACCACGGTTATTCTTTGGATGCGGAGGCGAGTCTGCTCTCTGCGTCCTCTGGTGGGGCGGATTCTGGGAATGGATTGGCTGGCTGGTGGGAAAATTTTTTCTTTGGCTCGACGGGAGCTTCCGCTCTGGCATCGCATGTCGGTGATGGAATCAGCAACCTGACAAAATACATTCTTGGCATGAACCCGCAGGTTGCGGCCGGGGGACCTCTGGTCACCATAACCCAACAAAGTGTGTCGGGGCAGTTGTATTTTCACTTCACGTTCACTCGCTCAAAGGCGCAGGCGTCATTGGCTGCTCTGGAGCAATCGGCGGATAATGTGAATTGGTTCGGTGGAGATGCGTATTTTGAGCAGGTGGGTACAGCGACAGACCTCGGAGACGGAACGGAACGGGTCACCTTTCGCAACCTCACCCCGATTCCAGCTGCAAACAGTCTGACGTTTCGTTTGGCAACAAACGCGGGTGGCGGTTCCTCTCTGGTGGCCTATAACAATATTTCTTCGGGCACGGCAGCACCGTCTTTGCCGTGGTGGGGATTGGCGGTGCTGCTGGTGGTTATGCCATGGATCACGGGATGCTTTCGCCGGGGTGTCGGGAGGCGATCGGTCAATGCTGTGTTGGTGGTGGTCCTGATGGCTGGGACGCTTTCGCAGGCCTCGGCAGAGACATTGCGGGGATGGAAGCTGGGCACGGGTTTTGAATTGCCGGGGGATGGTTTGATGCCGGAAGTGTCGGCGGTACCATTTCCTGCCACATCTGAGGCAACGGGTGAGGCGGCTTCGTTTATGGAGGCAGCATTGACGCTGCAAGGATCTGCCACCGATTTGACCCCGGAACTGAATGAATTGGCTGATGCGCTCGGGAATAACCCCTCTTCTATTTTCAATTATGTGCGCAACAAAGTGGAGTATCAGCCCTATTGGGGGAGTTTCAAGGGTGCCCATGGCACGTTTGTTGACGGAGCAGGGAATGATCTTGATCAATGCAGTTTGTTGATTGCCCTCTTGAATGCGGCGGGCTACACGCAGACGAGTTATGTGCGTGGTACAATCCAGGTGCCCGTTTCCTCGGGCAGCCTTCATGATTTGGTGCGGTGGTTTGGAACGAGTTCTTCGATTGCACCCGTGGTCATCGCAGCATCAGGGATTCCCTTCACAGCGCCGCTGGTGAGCGGAGGGGTTGCGAAATTTCAACACATCTGGGTACGTGTGGTGATTGGCGGGGTGACGTATGACTTTGACCCGAGTTACAAGCGCATCCAGCAATACGCGGGCATCAATTTCAAAACGCTCAGTGGCTATAGTCGCAGTCAGTTGCTGACGGATGCAGGCGGATTGGAGGGGTCGGATTTTGTGCAAAATCTGAATCGTGTGGGAGTTGAGAGCCGCCTGGGTCAATACGCGGTGACCCTGCGCGATTACATCCGTGCCAATGTGCCGGGCTTCACTTTCGAGCAGGTCGTGGGCTCAGGCACCCTTTTTGAGGAAACAGTCGGATCGCTTGCGGCGGGTGCGCCGAGAAGCAGTTTTGTACCTACAGTGGTGGAGGTGTTCACTGCGATTCCGGCCTCCTTGCGTGGCATCTATCGAATAAACAGCGGGGCTCTTGATGTGAGCATTCCCATCGACACACTTCAGGCGCTTCCCCTCGCAATAACCTTTGACGGCGATGATGCGCAGATTTGGCATAGTGGAACCCTGATCGCGCAGGAAACACTTGTCGGCGGTGCAACAGCACTCGTTGATTTTTCAATCACACATCCGGTTTCCCGAATATCATCTTCACAGACGGGAGTGCCATTTCTGAAAACCGGCACCTACGACCTGAGTTATGGTTTTTATCCCAACCCCAGGTCTCGTGGACGCATCGAAGCCTCCAATCGCCGCCTCGCCAATTTACAAGCCGCTGGCATGTCGGACACCTCCCGAGAAGTGCTCACAGAGAGCCTGCATGGACTCGGACTGCGATTCATCCGCCGTGCCGCACTGGGCATTCAAATCTCCGGCAAGGTCGCCAATTGTTACAGTTGGGCGGATTGTATTTTCGGCCGGACCGGCCAGGAAAGTTCCTTTTTTGTCGATATGTATGGGACGGTTTTCCTCTTTAATTCGCTTGGCGCCTACATTCCGGCCTTCGCAGCTCAGGGGTATTTAAATAGTGCCATGGAGCATGGCGTCATTGAGGAGCGCGCCCCTGCCGATGCGCTGTCTACCGTCAAATGCCTTACGCTTGCAAGCGATGGCGGCCAAAAAATCTATCGAGTCACTCCCTCAAATCTTTCCACGATTTCCCCGCAACTCGCATCCCAAGGATACTCCAGCCAAAGCCTCACGGGGATATCAAATTACGTCAACGCCGCTGGCGCAAGTGGAAGCACCCTTGTCCATGAGAATCCCCAGACGGGAACCGGCGACTGGCTCGGTTACGGCTATGCAACCATCAGCAGCAGTGTGAATAGTATGATTATTTCCGGTGGATTCAAAGGCGGCTATTACTCACTCATCGCCACCCTTCTGGCCAGCGAGTCCTTCCCCCTTCGCGATCTGCTTGTTTATGAGGCGATCTTCGGCGTGGAACGCAACTTGAGTGCCGAACCCGTTGATCTTGCAACGGGGGCCTACATCTTGGAAACGACCGACCTTTCTCTCGGCGAGGCAAACACTCCACGAGGGCTCGCTTTGAGCCGCAGTTACGAAAGCTCGCGCAACTTCCAACCCTCTGCGCTTGGAAACGGTTGGAGGCACTCCTGCGAAGGCCGGATTCTCATGTCCTCCGACCTCGAAACCGCCTTCGGCTACAATCAGCCCACGGACGCCACGCAAACCCTCATAGGAGCCCTCGCAATCTCCGATTTTGCGCAGGCCGCTTTCAGCTCAAAAGAGCAAATGCTCGGCATCTTCGCCGCCAACTGGCTCGTGGATGGTATCAAAAACAATCAAGCCACCATCCAACTCGGCACACGACGCTTCTCCTACACAAGCCAGCCCGATGGCAGTTGGAATCCTCCGCCCGGCGGCACAACGTCCCTCATTGGGACAAGTGGCAACTTCACCCTGCAACCCCGGTTCGGAGGCAATATCACTTTCGATGCAGAGAATCGCGTGAGCGAATGGCGCGACGTGGACGACAACACCCAAACCTACCTTTATGACAACGATGGACGCCTTGCCTCCGTCACCGATTCCCAATCCCGCACGCTCACCTTCAATTACCTTTCAGCAAACAGCACGCTCATTCAAAGTGTGAGCGATGGCACCGGACGCTCTGTCACCTACACATACACCGGCAACAATCTCACCGGCATCACCGATCCCGAAGGACACACCACCTCCTTCGTTTACGACACCCGCAATCTGATTACCGAATGGCGCGATCCCAACAACGCCCTCATGGTCATAAATACCTACGATGATCAAGACAGGGTAGCCCAGCAACTGAGTCAAGGCGAGATCGACCGGCTTTGGAAATTCGCCTACTCCCCCGGGATCACCCGCGAGATTGATCCCTTTAACAATTTGACCAGCCACTATTTCGATTCCAAAGGCCGGCCATGGGGCAGCGTGAACCCCCTCGGTCAGGCGACCCTTATCACCTACAACAGTCAGAATCAGGTTACCCGATTCACCGACGCCAGTAACCGCAGCACCCAGCATACCTACGACGGAAACCAAAATCGCACCAGCACAACCGACTCTGCTGGCAAAACCACCACCTTCACTTACGACGCTGCCCTGCGACTCTGGAAAGTCACCGACCCCACCAGTCGCATCACCGAATTTGGGTATGACTCGGAAAACCACCTCACGAGCACCAAAGACCCTGGAGGCCGCATTACCACCATCAGTTATCGCGCCGACGGACGACCAATCGCCATTACCGACCCGGACAACAAAACCACAACCTTCACAAGTTACGATCAATGGGCCAACCCCACCGGCATCACCCGCGCCGATGGCACCACCACCAGTGCTGTCTTTAATGCGCGTGGCGACCAACTCTCATTTACGGACGGACGCAATAAAACAACCTCCTTCACTTACGACAAGCGTCGCCTCCCGCTCA
>JBGSVX010000082.1:0-1757 GCA_041752795.1 Terrimicrobiaceae bacterium | reverse complement strand
AGCGTGACGGCGCTGGATGCGGTCACCCTCGAGATTGGCGAGGGGACGTGTGTTGCGGTCACAGGCCCCAGTGGCTGCGGAAAAAGCACGCTACTGAATATTCTGGGCGGACTGGACCGGCCGGATTCGGGAGAAGTCTGGGTTGGCTCCACTCCGCTGCACTCGGCGGGAGACCGGGAACTGACCGCTTACCGGCGTCATGGGGTCGGCATGGTTTTTCAGTTTTTCAATTTGCTCCCGACAATGACTGTGGAAGAGAACGTGGAGTTGCCATTGCTTTTGCGTGGGGATGCAAGAAAGGCGGCCCGGGAACGCGTGGCGGAAATGCTTGCCTTGGTGGGCCTTGGCGCGCGGGCGCGTCATTTCCCGCATCAACTGAGTGGTGGCGAAATGCAGCGTGTGGCACTGGCCCGCGGGCTGGCAGGCAAACCCCGGCTGCTGCTGGCTGACGAACCGACCGGGAACCTTGACAGCGTGAATGCCGGTCTTGTCTCGGAAGCGCTGCTAAAGATTGCTTCCCTTCGTGAGGTGACGATGGTTATTGTGACTCACAGCGCGGAACTTGCGGGCATGATGCCCCGACACCTCGCCATGCGTGATGGAAAAATTGTCTGAACCCCTGAAATTACATCTAAACCCCGGCGATCCACAGCTCGCGAAATTCCGTGTCTTTGCGGGGCTGGGAGAAACGGAAATTCGTGCAATCATCGAACAGAGTGCTCTTTCCCGCCACAAACAGGGCGACACAATTCTCTCCGAAGGCGAGGAGGGCCACTGCATGTATGTGGTGCTCACTGGCCGCGTACAGGTTCTTGCCGACGGAGTCGAAATTGCCACGATCGGCAAGGGCGATTTTTTTGGGGAGGTATCTCTTGTGGATGATGGTCCCCGTTCGGCCGATGTGGTCGCTCTCGAAGATTGCGAATTGATGGTGATCACAAGAATGACCCTGGGTGTTCTCGCTGCTGTGGAGCCAGGTGCTGCCATTCAACTTCTCGCAGCCATCGGACGATCCCTCGTTGGAAAACTCCGGGCCGACAATGCCCGCTTCCGCGAACTCATTCTCCTCGGAGCTGAACCCTCCACCTGAAAAAACCTTCGACTCCGCCGCCAAAGTCAGACAGCCTGACTCTCAGTCATTTCAACCAATTCCTCGTGGACAAACAACGCACGCTCGCCGCACCCGCAAAAATCAATGGAACCGCCCTTCACACAGGGGAATCCGTCAACCTCACCATCCATCCGGCGCCGGCGGGTCATGGTTTCAAATTTCGCCGCATTGATCTCCCGGATGAACCGCTCATCGATGCTGCCGTGGCCAATGTGCGAACCGTCGAACGGGCAACGACCCTTGTTGAGGGCAATGCCAAAATCCATACAGTCGAACATGTGATCTCCTCCCTCACGGGTTTGGGAGTGGACAATGCCCTCATCGAGATGGATGCCAACGAGCCGCCCATCGGGGACGGCAGCGCCATCGCTTTTGTGCAGGCCATTCAAGAGGCCGGCATCATCGAACAGGACGCTGCTCGCGTTTATTTTGAACCCAATGAAACCCTCACCGTCGAAGCCAATGGCTCACTGCTGATTGTGCTTCCCGATTCGAAATTCCGGGTGTCCTGCACGCAGGTGGGTCCCGAGGGCCGGTTCACACAATTTTTGTCTGCGGAAATCACCCCGGAATTTTATGCCAAGGAAATTGCCCCGGCCCGCACCTTTGTGTTTTACGAAGATGTGAAACCGCTGATGGACAAAGG
>JBGSVX010000081.1:0-4127 GCA_041752795.1 Terrimicrobiaceae bacterium | reverse complement strand
GGCAAGGGCTGAGGAGGCGGATTGCACTTTGGGGATCATGCCCCCGGCAATGACTTTCTCTTTGATGAGTTCTGAGATTTGAGGAACCGAGATCGTAGGAATCAGAGATTCGGGAAGCTTGGGATCCCGCATGATTCCTGGCACGTCACTCACAAAAATCAGTTTGGTGGCCCGGAGTGCCGCTGCGAGGGCAGATGCGGCCACATCGGCGTTGATATTGAGGATCGTGCCGTCTTCCTCCGAGCCAATCGGGCTGATCACCGGCACGATCTCGCGCTGAATGAGATCCTCGACTTCCTTGGTGTTCATGCGGATCGCCTCTCCAACAAAGCCGATATCGAGAGATTCTCCCTGCTCTGTGATTTGAGGAGCAAGTCGTTTGGCCACAAAAACCGAGGAGCCGGAAATGCCACGGGCATTGCCACCAAATCGCCCGATGGTTTGCACGATTTTGGGGTTGATTTCGCCATCGAGGGTTCCGGCTACAATATCAATCGTGGCCGCATCGGTCACTCGCAGGCCATTAACAAATCGAGCCTGAAGTCCGGCAGCTTTCATGCGGGCTGTGATCGCCTTTCCGCCACCGTGAACCAGAACAGGGTTAATGCCCACCGCTTCCAAAAAAACCACGTCCCGCAGGAAACGATCCACAATGTGGTCCTCTTCCATGGCCGCTCCGCCATATTTGATCACAAAGGTACAGCCACGAAACTTTTGAATATAGGGCAGTGCCTCAACAAGACTTTCGGCTTGCGCCTCGGGAGTGCGTTTTTCGCTCATTTTATTCTCCAAGATTCAGCCGCACATATTCCTCCGTGAGGTCCGTCGTCCAAACTTCATGGGCGTAAACCCCATATCCCAAATCAATCGTGATACGAAATTGTTTGCCGGCGGCCACCGCACGCAATTTTGACCATGGGGTCGGAGCGAGCACTCCCTGGCGCACAATGGGCAACCCTCCATAGTCAATGGAGGTTCGTGCTTCCTCCATTTTTGCGCCACTGTAGCCGAGCGCGTCCATGATGCGCCCCCAGTTGGGGTCATTGCCCGCCCAGGCACATTTGACCAAAGTCGAGTTCGCAACGGCCTCTGCAGCCAACTTGGCATCCTTGGCCGTGTTTGCTCCTCGCACTTCAATTTCCACAAATTTACTCACCCCCTCGCCATCAAGAACAATTATGCGGGCCAGTGCCACGCACACATGTTCCATGGCAGCTTCCAGAATACTTTCATCGGGATTCACTCCGGAGCGCCCGTTGGCCAACATAATCACCGTGTCATTAGTGCTCATATCGCCGTCCACGGTGATTCGATTAAATGAATTTTCGACAACTTTGCGCAGCGTTTTTCGGAGGGTCACGGAGGACACTTCGGCATCGCAGGTCACCACACAAAGCATGGTTGCCATGGTGGGATCAATCATGCCCGCGCCTTTGGCCATGGCTCCGATTCGGAACGTGCCTTGAGGAGTTTTGACAGCAAGTGCGATCTCCTTGGGGAAGGTGTCACTTGTCATAATGGACTTCGCAAGCTGCGTTCCGACCTTTCTGAAGAGCTGCATGCCATCGAGACCCTTTTTCACACGATCCAAAGGCAGTTGAACGCCAATACGTCCGGTCGAGCACACCAGGACATCCTCTTTGGATGCGTCAAGATGACCGGCGGCTGCTTCTGCCATGCCCCATGCCACAGTGAGCCCCTCCTCACCGGTGCAGGCATTAGCATTGCCACTGTTAAGAATCACCCCCGTTGCAAATCCATTCCGGATGTTTTCCATGGAAACAAGAACCGGGGCGGCTTTAACCTTGTTTGTGGTGAATGTTCCCGCCGCGGCCGAGAGAGTTGTCGAAGCGATGAGTGCAAGATCATCCCGAGTGGCCTTGCCGTTTTTAATCCCGCAGGCCGCAACTCCTCCCACAAAACCAAGTGGCGCAAGCACCCCTCCTTTGATTGTTGAAAATAACTTGGATGCGGCCTTGGCTGGCACACTGGGATTGGAGCGTTTTGTCGTGGGCATGAGAGTAAACTTAGAGCAGACCGGATATTTCGGGATGACCGGCCATGAGATTAAAATTTTGAACCGCCTGGCCGGAAGCACCTTTGATCAGGTTATCAATGGAACTGAGGAGAATGACCCGACCAGTGCGTTCATCATGACGAATCGCAATATCGCAAAAATTGGTGCCGGAAGTATTTTTGGTGTCCGGAAGCGCTTCGCCAAAGCGCACAAACGGCTCCGTGGCATAGGCGTCCCTCAGGCACTCTTCCAGCGCCTTTGGTGCGTCCAGGGGCTCGGCAAAGAGCGTCGTGTGGATCCCACGGGTCATGGGTGCCAGATGAGGCACAAACGTGATCGTGACATTTTGACCGGCGGCTAGGGTCAGTTCCTGTTCAATTTCCGAGAGGTGCCTGTGCTTGGGAATCCCATACGCCCGCAGGCTTTCGTTGCATTCGCTGTAGAGCAAGGAAACATCGGCTTTGCGCCCCGCTCCGCTGACTCCACTCGCGCTGGAAGCAATGAGGGAACGCGGATCCAGAAGCCCGGCTTTCAACAAAGGAACGAGCGGCAAAAGAATGCTTGTCGGATAACAACCTGCCGAGGCCACCAACCGGGCAGCTTGGATTTCTTTGCGATAAAGTTCAGGGATTCCAAAAACCGCCTCCGGCAACAACTCGGGAGTGCCATGCGCCTCGCCATAAAATTCCAAATACGTCTCGGCGCTGCGCAAGCGAAAATCGGCACTGAGATCAACAACCCTCCTCCCGGCAGAAATCAATGGCCGGGCAAATTCCACTGCCAGTCCATGAGGCAGGGCCAGAATAAAAAACTCCGCTTTCGTGGCCAATAAAGTCTCCGCATCGGACGAAGAAAAACACAATCCTTGGGTGCCTGGATGCCCCTTGAGCTTTTGCAAAACATCCCCAACCGGCTTTCCCGCATGCTGCCTTGATGTGACCGCTTCAATCCGTGCATGAGGATGGGAGGCAAGGACCTTGCAGAGTTCCTCTCCCGAATACCCATTTGCTCCCACGATTGCGACGGATGTCATGAACGAAAATCTTACTGCCACTCCTTGGATTTCAAAGCCGAAAAAAAGCCGGCTCTGACTGACAGGGAAGACATCCGCAGAGGTGGGATTACCTTTGGGCGATTTCGGGCAGTGTCACTGTGCCGGGTGGAATTTCGGGGGATGGCAACCGGACGAGCAGCCACGTCTGGGTCTGTTCTTCTCCGAAATGGACGAAAACACTGGCCACATCGCCTTGCAGGCTGGAGAGGCCGGTCTCATAGACCGTGCGGGTGGCCTCACCGAAATGCCAGGCCACGCGCTGGGTCTCTTTATCGAGCCGTCCGATCACTGGTTGCTCGTCACCGGTCATGATATTTTTGAAAGCTCCGGCCACAATCCCTTCTTTGTCGATACTGAGTTGGACGAACATGGTCGCATCGCCTTGTTCCTGCTGGGTGAGTGCCCACACGCCAAGGGGCAACCATTCCTCGGGCTGACCCTCCATGGGCGGCTCCGGCACCGGAATTTCCGTGAGCTCCGGCATGGCAAGTTCACGGGCTGCTACCCGCGCTTCGGTGGCGGTGCCGGACGGCTGGCCGTTCACAAAAAACGTGTCGCCCTCAAAGATCACCGTCGTGCCAGGGTCGTAAGTGATGGGCTGTGACGCGATGCTCGAACCAAAAAAGACACCGACGCTTCTCCAAGCCAAGGGACGCCACCACCACCAAGGCGAGACGTTGATACTAATGGGTATGATGGGACGTGGCCGCCACCAAACTGATCCCCACCAATGGTTGTCGAATGCGTTGTTCCAGAACGGCCGGCGGGCACCCCAGACCTCCCAGCCGCGACCAATGCGGAAGCCACGCACATCGACTCGCCAACGGTTAAAATCGGCGGTGCCGTAGCTGCGAGCCCAGCCGGGTTGGTTGACCCGGACGTTGATGCTGTTCCAGTTGGTGGTGCGATTGATCTGGAAGTTATTGATGTTTGTGGTGTTGTTTTGGCGCCAACTGTTCCACGGGTTGTTGTTCACGTCCTGGACATTTTGCCAGCGGTCCGGCCGGCTGGGTCGTTCTGGACGCTGCCAGTTGCCGGGACGATTATCGAGGTTCG
>JBGSVX010000080.1:0-2056 GCA_041752795.1 Terrimicrobiaceae bacterium | reverse complement strand
TTTGGAAAAATCCGGCGACCATCAAAAGTTGGGCAGTGAGGGTGATGAGTTGGGTGTCCTTGGTGAAGATGCCGGCGATTGGAGCTCCTGCAAAAATGAAGATGCAGGCAAACCCTGCCATCACGAGGGTGGAAAGGCAGAGGGCGCCGACGACAATTGGGTGGCACCGGAATTTTTCGTCCGAGCCGCGGGCCTGACCGACCCGGACGCTGACTGCCTGGGAGAGGCCGAGAGGGAACATGAAGGTGGTGGCGGCGCAGGTGATGGCGATTTGGTGGGCGGCGAGTGGGGCGACGCCGATCCATCCGAGCATAATTGAGCCCATGGCAAAGCCGCTCACTTCCGCAAGGTGCATGGTTCCCACCGGGAGACCGAGGGAAATGAGCGCGCACATTTCCCGGATCAAACGCGGTGAGAACCAGCGTCCCAAAGCGGCTTTTCGAAGGCGGGAATCCCAGAGGGGGTAGGCCACCATCACCACGGCCCCAACAATGCGCGCAAGCAATGTGGCCAGCCCTGCTCCCTCCAACCCCATGGCCGGAGCTCCAAGATTTCCATAAATCAAAATCCAATTCAGGAAAACGTTGAGGCAAACCGCTCCAATCAAAATCCAAAAGGGAATCCACGGACGCGAAAGTGCCTCACTGAAATTTTTGGCGGATGTTGAAACGAGGGCCGGTGCCACCGAGAGTGCGCAGAGGATCAGGTAGGTTGCGCCGGCTTCGTTGACTTCCTTGGGTTGACCGAACACTGAGAGAAACGGGGAAATTCCGAGCATGAGTGCTGAGACAGCAAGCCCCACAATCGCTCCCAACCAACACCCCGCGCGGAGCGCGGTGCCCGCATGTTTTTCATTGCCTGTTCCATGTGCGATGGAAGCGCGCACGCTGACTGCAGAAAGGATTCCAAACCCAAACACGAATGGCGACATGAGCACTGTGTTCGCAAATGCCGAGGCAGCAAGTGGCACCATGCCGACTTGACCCAGCATGATCGTATCGGCCCACCCCATGAGCATCTGACCCACATGGCCGGCGGCGATGGGGAGGGCAAGGGCAATGGTTTTTCGGTTTTCTGAAAAAACAGAGGACATGAGGTCACCTCATGGAATTTTTTGGATCATTGGCAAGATGCCAATGCCACGTGGCACCGGCATCCTGCCGATGTTCCAAGTCCACTTATTATGTTGAGATTGAATGAGGTCATTTTCCGAATCGAGGGGGCCGGAGATTGTGGTTCAGTATGAACCCGGCAAGGAAATGTGGTGACATTTTCAGAACGGCTCTGACAAGCAGAGCCCTCCAATGGATGGTCGCGCTTGTCGCGACCGCTTTCCGCCACGGGATCAGACTTCTCCGAGGCGGCGACCGGGCGCTAGATAATTTTGCACGTAGTCGCGCACGGCGTCTTCAAGCGGTGTGGTCGGTGACTTGTAGCCGGTTTCCTGCAGTTTCGAAATATCGGCCAGCGTGTGGTATTGGTATTGATTGCGCAGCGAATCCGGCATGTCCACAAAGTTGATTTTGGGTTCGAGTCCCATGGCCGAGAAGAGCGCCTTGGCAAGGTCCAGCCATGTGCGCGCCACGCCGGCTCCGGCATTGTAGAGGCCACCCGCAGCCTCGCATTCCGCAAGGTGAAGGGTCATGTCCACAGCATCCTTCACATAAACGAAATCTCTCATCTGACCGCCATCCGGGTATTCGGGGCGGTAACTCTTGAAAAGGTTCATCGATCCGTGTTCGCGGATGTGCTCGTAGGATTTGCAAACAAGGCTGCGCATGTCGCCTTTGTGAAATTCGTTCGGACCAAAAACATTAAAGTATTTGATGCCGACAATCTCCTCCAAGATTTCCTGTTTGGCTGCGTAGAGATCAAAGAAGTGTTTCGAGTAGCCGTAAAGATTGAGTGGCCGGTATTTGCCGAGTTGCGTCGTGCGGTCATCCATTCCCTGAGTCCCGTCCCCATACGTTGCCGCACTGGAGGCATAGACAAAACGCGTGCCCGACGCGAGTGCCCACCGGCTCAAATTTTTTGTGTCCGCAAAATTGTTTTCCAT
>JBGSVX010000079.1:0-4451 GCA_041752795.1 Terrimicrobiaceae bacterium | reverse complement strand
AGGCTCAGGTCATCGAGTTCAACGGTCAATTGGTCATTGGATAGAGTCGTCATGGTTCTGCTTTTTTTGTGATGGATTTTGGAGAGGATCGCTTTGATTAGAGTTCATTTGTGACAGGAGGTGGAAATCCGTCAATGAATTTCTTCATCAGGCAGTGCTTTTCTTCAATTTCGTGATATGGACATCAAATGCGTCCCGCTTTTCGGCGAGGAAAAGAATGCAGGAGCTCCGTCAGTCCAAATGTCAGGTGACGGGCCGTCGGTTCCACGAGTCGGGTGTCACCCGGCACAATAGGATCCGGCCTTCCCATCAGCCTCACCCCCGCGACAGCGGGGGATCGTTCCCGACCAATTGAGAAAGACGAACTAATTTTCCTGGACCACCAGCGTGTGCGTGCCGACAGGCGACACGGTGACTTGCGCAAAGCGCTCGCTGCCGAATGTGGTGGTCGAGGAGGTGACCAAGACCCCATCCAGATACGCCTTGGGAGTGCTCCAGGAAGTTGGCCACCAGACAAGGACGGTGTTGTTACCTTTGTCGGCGGTGACGGTCAGTTGCACCACGTGGGCAGATTCATTTACTGAACCGGAGAGGGAGGCTCCCAGCAGGCCGGGCATGAGGAGGTTCGTCTGCTTGCCTTCGATTGCGCTGAAGACCGCCGGCACCTGGGTGACGACGGCAAGACGGGTCAGTTCCTGTTTGAGGGCGGTCAGGGTGATGGAGATCCGCGCGCCGAGGGTGTTCGGGGCAACCGAACCGCACGTTCTGCTGTCGAAGAGTTTGTCCCAATTCGGCAGGTTCTGCATGCCAGCCGCGCGCGGATACCAGGGAGCCTTGTCGGGATCCCGTGGCAAGAACTGCCAGACGAAGGTTCGCTTCGCGACATCCAACCCCAATTTCTGACAATCCGCCGAGAGGGTCGTATCCACACCGGCCGGGTCGGGGCTCGGCAGATAAACGCCCTGGACCTTGATGTTTGCCGCGTTGGGATCGTGTTTCATCGTGGTGAGGAGGTAGCAGGCGCCCTGTTGGAACGCGTAGACCTCGATGGGGGTGGAGGCATCGCGCCACCAGCAGGGCTGCACATCGGCGTCCTTCCACACGCTGCCGGCATACTCCGTGCTGGTATCAAAATAGGGTGCCGAATGGGCCATGTTGGCCACCCAATCCGTTCCCGCGCTGCCGTTGGCGAAATGCACATTGTAGGGGTCGTGCATGCAGCCGGTAGGGCGGAAGAGGTGC
Source organism: Terrimicrobiaceae bacterium (assembly GCA_041752795.1). Taxonomy (GTDB): domain Bacteria; phylum Verrucomicrobiota; class Verrucomicrobiia; order Chthoniobacterales; family Terrimicrobiaceae; genus JAJTZA01. The sequence continues at coordinate 3,209 of JBGSVX010000079.1, read as the reverse complement.
GAAAGCACAAGGTTCGTGTAGTCGCGGTAGTTCTTGTCGGCGCCGAATGCATCGCCGCCCTTCCAGTACAACGGCACGGTGACTGTTCCGTCCCGCTGATAAATCCGCCGCATCATCAGCGGTTCGACACAATCCCGCCACGGCATCCCGTTTTCGTTGTAGCTGGCAAAGCCTTCCCAGTTTGAAATATCATAGAGTCCGGCTTCGAAGGTGCTGGGGTTTCCATAGTAGAGCCCGTTGCGATTATGCACCTCGGTTCTCAGTTGTTTGAAAAACAGGAGGGGGTCGCTCCATCGAAGCAAACCATTGCCCCAGTCCACCCATGGGTAGCCAAACGCGCTGTCTAGGAAGAGCATCTTCATGTTGAAATAGTCCAACTGGGCGGCCATCCGCCCGATGACAAGGGATTGGTACGCGGAACCAAAGGTGGCCATCCCTTGGGTGGTGCTCCATCCGCTGGGAACATTTGCACCCAATTTGTCCTTCAGGAAAAACTCGGGGTGTTGGGTAACCAAATTCGAATTGAACGAAATATTCTGCGGTGTGCCATACCACCCTGAAAGGATACGGGGGTAGGTGGCCAATCCCGCCGCGATCGGGTCTTTTATACTGGTCGCAGGAGTGGTGGGAGATGACGAGGGATAGTCGGTATGGAGCACAGCGCCGTTTCCTGAGGGATAGTCGCCATACCATACATCGCGAAATAGTGTTCCAAAATCGGCACAAACCTCATCCGAGCGCAGCCGGGGATAATAGAATGGAATTGTTTGGGCAGTCACGCCCGAAGGAATCCTCACGTCCTGATAACTCGGCCCAAAGCACAGGTTGTAGCGCAACTTGGCCACCAAGGGACTGACGGGCGCGTCATTGAGCGCTGCAATGCGCTCGGGCAAATCCCGGTATTCCTGATGGAACGTCGTTCTGTCGCCGGTGAACAGGTGGTAACGCATCTCACCCGTATGAGGGGTCGTGGAGACGAAGGTCGCAAACCATGCCATATCCCATCCCGTATCGGTAAAGTAGCTACTATCTCCTCCGTAGGTCAGGCCAAAATCTTCTCCCATGCCGCCGGGAATAACCCATTGCCCGTCCGCCTTGAAGAAATACTGGCCCAGGCCAGGATCTGTCACCGACCTCGAAGCGCAGAGATTCGCGGCGGCTCCAACATTGAAGAGGTAGTAAAGGGTCTTGGCTCCGGCAAAACCGGTTGCGGGTATGGTGTTGAAATCGCCCAGAGTTCCGGCTGCCTTGACCCGCGTGTAGAAGAGATTCGACCTGTAAGTGGAATCAAAGTGTGTTCTTGAAATCAACGAAAAGAGCGTCTTTACCCCGGGAGAACCGCTGATGGTGACCTTCTTTGCCAGAATTCTCGGCACTCCAAGCACCGGGGTGATCTCATACGTTTTTGAAATCGTCACGCCGGGGAATGCCGGGTTTTGGCAAACCAGAGTGAGGCTAGTGCCGGTAGATTGCGCTGATTGAACGACATCGTAACGCTCGTCCCCATCGACTTTGCCCGCCGTCGTCTCGGCAACATAAATATCGTAGCTTTCCCGCACCATGGGGAACCCTTGCGCGGTGGCGATGCCCTGCACCATGCCTGAGAAGGCATTTACGGAAGAGATCTGGCTGGAGTTCACAAGATACCAGGTATTCCCCTGTCGCGTGACACCGGATGGCAGCCCGGAAGGGGTGGCCAGTTCCTTGTAGAATTTCAACTCCAAGTAGTCCCGGTAGATGCCGACAGTGCTTCCGTGATATTCGGCGTTTCGGAACTCGGCCGCATTCAAGTGGCTTCCGGTGGCAACAGTGCTTTCCGTCGCCGTCAGGAGCACGGCACCGGTGTCTTCCCTCCCTAGCGTCCAGACGCCTGCGCGATTACGCCTGACAACCACATCGACATACGACGTGCCGAAGTTTTGAAAGAAGGATGCATTCACGGATGCGGAGGTATTCCCGGCCGTATCGATGTAGCGGTTCACTGTCAATTGGGAGTTGCCATAGCCGCGCACGTATACCTGCACGGACGCGATCTCTCCCACCACGATGGGCTGGTCGGATTTTTTGAACAGACTAAACGAGGAGACGTCGCCGCCTGATACCGTGAACCGCAGTCCCTGCCGCAATTCGAGTTCCCCTTTTGAAACATCTATGGGAGAAAATCCATTGGTTGTTTGGGCAACCGCTTGCTTGGTGGGATCGCTGGAATACCATACGGTGCGCCCTTGGTCCGTTCCCGATAAAAAGGAGGCGGAGCCGGCAAAGAACCTCCAAAATGTGTCCGTTGGATTTACAAAGTTTTCGGAGATGGCAGTCTCGACAAAAAGGCTGACCTCAAGAAAATCCCGGTAGATGCACACGGGAGTGCCTTGATATTCGAAATTCCGCATTTCCAGCGTATCCAAGTGACTTCCGGTGGCAATGGTGGCTTCCGTTGCCGTAATAAATACGGCTCCGGTATCCGAGCGTCCGACCGTCCATGTGCCATTGACATGCCGCGTGACGACCACATCGAGGTAGGCGGTCCCAAAATTCTGGGAGGCCGAGTAGACGTTGACAATCGGGGATGCATTCCCGAACGTGTCCGTGTAGCGGTTCACTGTCAGCTGAGCGACGCCCGAATGGCGCAAATAGAGATATACGGATGCAATCTCTCCCACCACAATGGGCTGCGCGAACAGGGTAGTTTGAGCTATATCGCCAACGGATTGCGCAGTGAACCGCAATCCCTGGCGAATCACCAGATCACCGGCAGAAACATTCAGCGGCCCGAACGGGTTGGTTGTTTGGGCAATCGCAACCTTGGTGGGATCGCTGGAATACCATACGGTGCGCCCCTGGTCCGTTCCCGATAAAAACGATGCGGAGTTATTGAAGAACCTCCATGTCGTGTCCGTCGGATTTCCGAAGTTATCAATGACATAGGGCTCCGCCGATAGCGTGAGGGGCAACAACGCAAGCAAAATCAATGGCATGCGGGGGAGCATGCATTTTTGGGCCGAACGGAAAACTTTCCGCCGTTCGGTGATTGCGGTCGTGATGTTACTGAGAAGTGAGTTCCGGGGGGAGTTCATATTCTATTGCTCCTTGTTTTTAGGGTTGTTCTGTTGCGAGAGTCTGTTTTGTCAGGGGGAATTTTTTATTCCGTTAAATTGTTAAAATTCTGCAGGGCTGGCTGACGGGGCATTGGTCTGAGATTTCTGGCTGGT
>JBGSVX010000078.1:0-2179 GCA_041752795.1 Terrimicrobiaceae bacterium | reverse complement strand
GGCGCCTTTCAAAAACTCCGACATCGATCCGGTCCCCACGGTTTCCAAGACACCCCCGCTTGAAAGTCTCGGAAAACTCGCGTGGGAATTTTTTTCGGATATCCACGAAATTCTTACCTTTCTCGGACGAACCGTCGCAACCCTTGTTCAGTGCGCCTTTAAACCCTCCCTCATCCGGTGGAATGATCTCTGGATCATCGCCGAACGGGCCGGGGTAAATGCCCTTTTTATTGTGGGTCTGATTTCGTTTTTGACCGGGATGATTCTCGCCTTTCAAGCGGCGACAGCGCTCAAACAATTTGGCGTCGAAATTTTTGTGGTGAATCTGGTGTCGCTGGCGATGTTGCGGGAAATGGGTGTGATTATGACGGCTGTGGTGTTGGCCGGTCGTTCGGGTTCAGCGTTTGCCGCGGAAATTGGGACGATGAAAATCAATGAGGAGATCAATGCTCTGGAGACGATGGGTTTGGATCCGGTTCGGTTTCTTGTGATCCCGAGAGTGCTGGCCGGCGTATTGATCATGCCATTTCTCACCGTTTTTGCCGATGCCCTCGGCGTGGCCGGGGGATTTTTTGTGATGAGGATGGAAGGATATCCACTTCCCGTGCTTTGGAACCAACTGGTCGGTGCGGTCGGGATCAATGATCTGATGAGCGGCCTCATCAAATCCTTCTTTTTTGGATTTTTGGTTGCAGGCATCGGATGTGTTCGTGGTCTGCAAACTCGCTCGGGTCCCAGCGCAGTCGGCGAATCGACCACACGTTCTGTGGTCAGCGGGATTTTTCTGATCGTGGTGGCTGATGCCATTTTTGCCGTGGTGTTTTACGTGCTGAAGTTCTGATGAAGCAGGAATCTCCAGCCATTGAAGTCAGCGATTTGACCGCCGCGTACGGGGAGACCGTGATCTTTGAACACGTGAGTTTTCAGGTCATGCTCGGGGAGGTTTTTGTGATTTTGGGTGGCTCGGGATGTGGCAAAAGCACGCTCCTCAAACAACTCATCGGCCTGCTGCCGCCAGCTTCCGGCACGATCCTGATTGAAGGAGAAAACCTTGCCAGCGAGTCCGGGGCGGCCCGTCTTGCCGTGCTTCGCAAGTTTGGGGTGATGTTTCAATCGGGGGCGTTGTTTGGTTCCATGACCCTTTCCGAGAATGTCGAGTTGGCGCTTGAGGAGTTCACGGACCTGCCGCCTTCGGCCCGCAGGGAAATTGCGGCCATGAAATTGGAGTTGGTCGAGTTGGGAGATGCATTGGACAAACTTCCTTCCGAGGTGAGCGGTGGCATGCAAAAGCGGGCGGCCATTGCGCGTGCGATGGCCCTTGATCCGGGCATTCTGTTTCTTGATGAACCCTCCGCGGGCCTCGATCCTGTCACCTCCGCTGGATTGGATTCACTAATTTTGCGGCTTCGCGACAATGTGGGCGCCACGTTTGTGGTTGTCACCCACGAATTGGCCAGTATTTATGCCATAGCAGACCGCGCGATCATGCTCGACAAACGAACCCGAGGAATTATTGCCGAAGGCAAACCAACTGCCTTGCGTGATCATTCGACCGACCCGCGGGTGCTGGCCTTCTTCCAACGAAAATCCGAATCCCCGTGAGTGCCAAACCCAACTATTTCCGCCTCGGGAGTTTTGTGCTCCTCGGCTTTGCCTTGTTTCTTGCGGGACTGCTGGCCTTCGGAGGAGGGCAGATGTTCCGCCAAAAGGCCTACGTGGAAACTTATGTCAACGGATCTGTCCAAGGAGTGGATATCGGGTCCGGGGTGAAATTCCGCGGTGTGCAAATCGGCCGCGTGATCGGCATCGATTTTTCTTTTAATCTCTACGACAAGACGAACATCGATCAGGCAAAAAACTATGTGGTCCTGGTTATGGAAATTGACCGCGAGATCGCGCCGGGAATTTTTGACCCGGCCTCAGTGGAAGCCTTGAAACAAAACATTTCCGAGGGACTGAGAGTGAGGATTGAACCTCAGGGAATCACGGGGTTGAACTATCTGGATTTCGGATACGTGGATCCCGAGCGGTTTCCGGTTCTGGAAGTTTCTTGGAAGCCCGACCACTTTTATATTCCGTATGCGCCGGGGGAAATCACCAACTTCCTGGACTCAATCAACAACATCATGCGCGAGGTCGAGAAGCTCAACATTGAAGAGTTCTCGGACAATGCGCTCAC
>JBGSVX010000077.1:0-11339 GCA_041752795.1 Terrimicrobiaceae bacterium | reverse complement strand
ACCCAGAATCGTCGAAAGCCGCTGCGCAAGCAAGGTGTCTGCATACTCGTCCACCTTGCTGTAGGGCAGGGAATCCGAGTAGGCGGCGAGCAGGAGAATCGGTTGATCCGCCGGGTTCACTTTGCGAAATGACGGAGGAGCCGGCATGTCCACCGGGAGGTCACTCTGAGCCTGGGAAATCGCGGCCTGCACGTCTTGCGCTGCCGCATCGATATTTCGGGAAAGATCGAATTGAATGGTGATTGATGTCGAACCCAGCGCGCTGGTGGAGGTCATCGATTCAATGCCAGCGATGGTCGAAAATTCTTTCTCCAGCGGCAGTGCCACGGCTGAAGCCATGGTTTCTGGACTTGCACCCGGAAGACCTGCACTCACGTTGATTGTCGGAAAATCCACACTTGGCAGGTCACTCACCGGCAGGCGGAACCATGCCATAATCCCTGCGCCGAGGATGGTGATCATGACCAGTGTCGTCATGACCGGTCGCCGCACAAAGGGATCGGTGAGGCTCATGGCTCAGTCACTGGCGAAGTTTTGGTGGCTGCCTCCCTCACCCGCACGGCCCCGCCCGGTGCCACCCGCAATTGGCCCACCGTGATCACTTGTTCGCCAGCTTCCAGGCCGGAGGTGATCAGAGATTCCCCTTCCAAGGAGATGCCCACTCCCACGCGGCGCAGATTGGCGATCCCATCTTTCACCACAAAAACCTGGGGCCCTTTCTGACCCTCAATCACAGCCAAGGAGGGAATGACCGTTCCGCTTTGGGAGCCGAGAACCACCGTGACATCCACAAACTGACCCGGCCACAGCAACTCCTCGGCGTTTTCGAATGTGGCCCGAAAAGTGATCATTCCTGTTTCACGATCCACCGTGTTGTCCAAAAACGTGATATCGCCCGTGCCAAGGAGGCGTCCGGTATCCGGTTCGGTGGCACTTACGGTTGGCTTGCCGGATTTCATTGCTTCCCGCACGTTGTTCAGCGAATTTTCTGGGAGCGCAAAGCTCACATAGACCGGTTGGATCTGGTTGATGACAACGAGCGTGTCCACGTTGGGTTGTGCAATATTCCCGGCTTTCAGGAGAGCAGCGCCTGCTCGTCCGTTGACCGGGGAAGTCACCTTGGTCCATTCCATGGAGAGTCTTGCGGCATCCAAATCCGCCTGACGTGCCGCGAGTTCAGATTTTGTCGATTCTGCGGCGGTCAAAATTTGGGAAGTTTGTTCTTTGGAGGCGACGCCACGTTGGATCAGGGTGGAGTAGCGTTCGGCCTGCTCTCCAGCGTTTTTGGCGGCGGCGTGGGCAATTGCGAGATTGGCTTCCGCACGTTTTGCGCTTGCTTCAAAGGCCTTGGGGTCAATGCTGAAAAGTAGATCCCCGGCCTTCACAAGCGCTCCATCTTCAAAATGAACTTGCAGAATTTCTCCCTGAACCTTGGCTTTCAGTTGAACCGTCGAGAGGGGCTCCACCGTTCCGATGGCTTTGATTTGAATCGGCAGAGTTCCTGATCGGGCCTCGACCACTTCCACTGGAACCGGTGGCGGTGCGCCGGTTGTTGGATTCTTGGGTTTCCCGCATCCTGCAAAAAACACGCCGGATGATAGCAAGGCACAGCATCCCGCTAGCCGCCATGAGCTGATGCCACCATTCCATTTCAAATTTCTTGTCATACGGGATCCTTTCAAAAAGCAGCACTGTTTTCTTGCCTCTGATGGGCCTTCTTTCCCAGAATCTTCCCACAGATCTTCATCGCGCAACATTCAAATCGCAAGGAGAGCAATCAACCCGGACCTGCGAAGTTCCGCGGTCCGGCCGCTGGTGAAATCACGGCGATTTCCATGACTTGTCAAATTGGAATGCAGACAACTGATTACGGCGTGATTCTCAAATTTGGCTAAAAGAATGGTCAAAAGTGACCATAACCTCCGGTAAATCTGGCTGGCTGCATGCTTCGCTCATGCGAATTGATCACACGCTCGACGACCTTCCAGAGAGGCACGGTCCAAATGACGAGGTCGTGGTTTGCGGCAACTCCCGGGGATTCCATTCCTCGAAAGTTTCCTGATTTCCTACCCGCCTACCAGTCCTGTGGTTCGAGGAAGCCTTCCAACTGACGAATGCGGGTTGGATGGCGCATCTTGCGAAGGGCCTTGGCCTCGATCTGACGGATGCGTTCGCGGGTGACCTTGAACTGACGGCCGACTTCCTCAAGGGTGCGGCTATATCCATCGACCAGGCCGAATCGTTGCTCAAGGACCTGGCGTTCCCGCTCGGTGAGCGTGTCGAGAACATCTTTGATTTTGTCTTTGAGAAGAACGATGGCGGCTTGATCCGCCGGATTTTCTGCGCCCTTGTCTTCGATGAAATCTCCGAAGCTCGTATCATCAGAATCTCCAACCGGAGCCTGAAGCGAAATCGGTTGCTGCGCCATTTTGAGCACAGCGCGAACGCGTTCCACGGGAAGTTGGATCTCATCCGAGATCTCATCAGGCGACGGCTCACGGCCGTATTCCTGAACGAGCTGTTTCTGCACCCGGATGAGCTTGTTGATCGTCTCGATCATGTGAACCGGGATACGGATCGTGCGGGCCTGATCGGCGATGGAGCGGGTGATGGCCTGACGGATCCACCACGTTGCGTAAGTTGAAAATTTGTAGCCGCGGCGGTATTCGAATTTTTCGACCGCTTTCATGAGGCCCATATTGCCCTCTTGAATGAGGTCAAGGAATGAGAGGCCGCGATTCGTGTACTTTTTGGCGATGGAAATCACCAATCGCAGGTTGGCTTCGACCATCTCGGTTTTGGCCTTGAGTGCCTTGCGATGCCAGCGTTTGAGCTCGGTGTAGCGGCCATGCAGGGTCTCATCATCCATCCAATTGCGGAGCTGCATTTCGCGGACCTGCAACGAAAGATTCCTGCGGACTTTTTGATCCGAATCCTTGGAGTGTTTGGTGTGCTCAAAGGCAAGATTCTGTGAGGCCCGCACGTTTTCGTCAGCCAAAGCGACAAAATCTTCGATGACCTTCTGCTTGAAATAGAATTTCGGGTAGAGCTTTTGGAGAGCCTCGACAGCCTTTTGCAGAGCCTTCAAATCGGCGGGGGCCGGCGTTTTGACGGATGCGATTTTTTTTGTGTAGAGATTGCTGATCGTTTCGCACTGACGCTTCACCTGTTGGCAGAGGCGTGGGAGCACTTTCATGTAGCCTTCCCTGCTTTCGATCTTTTTGTCGAGGATGACGCGGTCGAAGCGTTCGCGGGCGTCGATGAGTTTCTGCGCGAGGTCGAGATGGGCTCTGCCGATGAATCCGAAACCGTAGAGGATTTCCTGAACCTTCAGTTCAGCTTCTTCAATGCGTTTGGAGATTTCGACTTCCTGCTCACGGGTCAGCAAAGGAACCTGCCCCATCTGCTTGAGATACATGCGAACAGGATCATCCAGAATGTCGAGTTTTGAGTCGGCTTTCTCGTCCTTCTCGTCTTCGTCATCCTTGGACCGCACGTCTTTGACGCGGTCCACGTCCGAGGAATCGATGATTTCGATTTCAACGGAACGGAGCTGGGTGATAACAGAATCAAATTTTTCCGGGTCATTGACCCCTTCCGGCATGGCCTCTTCGAGGTCATCGAACGTGACGTATCCCTGCTCTTTGGCGAGCTTGATGAGTTCACGAACTTTTTCCTGGAGGGCCTTTTGTTCGTCGCCCGAGGGTTGGGGGATAAGGAGAGCCAATTTGGATGGCGGAGGGGGTGCCTTTGTTGTGGCTTTGGAAGATGACTTTGCCGGTTTCGGAACCGGCTTGGAAGAGGCTTTCTTCTCCGGTTTTGCCTGAGCGGCAGGTGCTTTTTTCGTTTTTTGCTTGCCGCTCGCAGCACCAGGCACTTTCGAATGGGCGGCTGCGGATTTGGAATTCGACTTCGCCTTGCCTGCTTTCGACTTTTTGGCGTCAGCGGGTTTGGCGGGTTTCGATTTTTTGACCGATTTGGATTTGGTAGCAGCTTTCAAGGAACGTTCGGACTAAGGCAGCGGGTTGGGGAAAATGAACCAAACGCCGGGTTGTGTCAAGGATTTGTTGTCCTTGGTTTTAATTTTCAAGAAATGGAGATCTAATTAAACCGTTGCGACGGCTCCCGCTTTAGCGCGATCCGGAAAAGTCAGTTCGGCAATCCCGCTTTTGTCGAGATGACCGAGCCCTATTTCCACCATGCGGTCAAACTGGGATTTTGCTGCGGCGGCCAGCGGGAGATTCAGGCCAAGTTCCGTGCCAAGTGTGAGGGCGATGCCGCTGTCCTTGGCTGCATGGGCAGCTGAAAAATAGCAATCGTGCTCACGGTTGAGCATGTCATCACCATCCGTAACCAGCACGCGCGATGCGGCTCCGGTTTGCGAAAATACTTCCATGAGAGTTTTGAGGTCCAATCCGAGGGCGGCCCCGAGACCGAGTCCCTCCGCAAGTCCTGCGGTGTTGATATTCATCACCATGTTGACAAGAGCTTTGACCTGACCGGCCGTGCCTGCCGGGCCGATGTAGCGGAGCAGTTTCCCATCATCGCTCAATACCAAAAGCACAGGAAGCAACTCATCGAAAACCGCCTTTTTGCCGCCACACATCAGATAAAGCATTCCGGACCGTGCCTGGTTGATGCTTGATGCCATGCAGGCCTCCATGGATTTCGCGCCTGCCCTCTCTGCGGCCGCCTCAACTTCCATATGAACGGCGGGACTGACCGTGGCGCAATTGACAAAAACTTTGTTTGCAGCCCCAACGAGCAGGCTGTCCCCGGTTTCAGCAAATACGGCCCTTTGTGAGGAGTCATCGGTCACCACCGTAAAAATAATGTCCGCCGAGGCCGTGACATCAGCAAGAGATTCGCAAGCTTTTGCACCCAGTTCTGTGGCCACATCTCTGGCTGTGGGGTCATGACGGTCGTAAATGGCGGTGACCGGAAATCCTTGGTCAGCGAGTCGGCGGGCCATGTTTGCGCCCATGCGACCGACCCCGACAAATGCAATGGGTGGTTTCATGATTAAGAAGTTGCGTAACTGGAAATCCTAGGAAATTGAAGCGGCGGCAAGCGCCTTTTTCCATGCCTTGGCAATAATTCCGCGCAAAATCATGGCGTCCTCCCAACTGTTCGGCAGTTGCGCAAAATTGTAGCCACCCCGAATGGGCCCCATTTCTGGACAGACAAAAACATCACCTTCAGGCCTGCCTGCAAAAAAGACCTCCAGCGTTTTTTCCAACATCGGCAGCCATTGCTTGAACTCAACCGAGAGCCGCCCGGTGCCATCGGTCACGGGCACCTGACAATGGTGGCCGTTGAAGGGACGAAAATGGAAATGACGGGAATGCTGCACGAGTTTCGGGTGAGTGATCAGCCTTTCCCAGTAGGGCGGATCCAAATGTTTAACGACGGCCGGATGCGAGAAATCCCATGTGAGCGGAATGAGCCGCCCGGTGGCTTTTTTAAATCCGGCTGCAATCGCATACGTCTTTTCGGGCGTCTCCGTGCAGGTCGTGCGATGCACTTCAATATCGCAGGGCACCCCGCGCTTTTCCCCTTCTTCAACAAGGTGGATCGCCATCGGAATGGCTTTCTCCACCGGAGTATCGTGGCGTCCAAGCTGAATATTGATTCGCAGGGCGCCCTGATCCTTGTTTTGCGAAATCAGGCTCCCGAACTAGGCGGGATTTGCCGACGCAAAATACCCCACCGTGCAAAGCTTGTGTTTCTCCGCAAGCCGACCGTGGTCTTTCTCAAGCAATGCTGTGAATCCATCGAATCCGGCCTCCTTGATGGCAGTAATTTTTTTCTCAAGCGGCCAATCACGCTTCTCTGAAGGATAGTCCCAGAGTGTCCAAAGATTGGCGATTTGGCGGATGCGTGGTGGAGATTTTGGTTTGGTTGGCATTGCGAGTCTATCAGAATTCGTCGTAGGCAATATGTTCCGGGCTGACGCCGAGGTTTTCGAGCATTTTGTTGCAGGCCTTGATCATCATGGGCGGACCGCACAGGTAATATTCGATGGCTGCGGGGTTTGGGTGATTTTTTAAATAGTTTTCGAACACGACCTCATGAATGAAGCCGGTGGGGCCATTCCAGTTGTCCTCCGGGAGTGGGGCCGAGAGGGCTTGATGGAGGGAGAAGTTAGTATGGGCCGCGGCAAGTCCTTTGAAGTAGTCCTCGTAAATGAGTTCCTGCTTTGAGCGCGCGCCATACCAATAACTCACTTTGCGGGGTGTGCTTTCTGTTTCGAAGAGGTGGGAAATGTGAGAACGCAGTGGCGCCATTCCGGCTCCTCCCCCGATGTAAACCATTTCGCGGCGTGTTGGCTTGATATGGAAATCTCCGAAGGGTCCCACGGCGGTGACCGAGTCGCCTGCTTTGAGATGAAAGACGTAGCTGGAGCCTATGCCTGGAGGACAGTCCTGTCCCGGTGGCGGGGTGGCTATGCGCACATTGAAGCGGAGAGTTTTCTCGAGTTTTTGATTTGATGCCAGGGAGTAGTTGTTGCGGCGGCCCGCGTCGGGATTGCTCACGGTCAAATCAAACACATGTTGGGCCTCCCAGACTGCGGCATAGGGTTCAGGAATATCAAATTCCCGAAAGCGGATCGTATGATAACTTGGGATATCGATTTGCATGTAGTCGCCAGGAGTGAAGGCCACGCGGGCATTCGGGTCCATTGGTTCGAGGACCAGTTCTTTGATGAATGTGGCGACATTCTGATTGCTGACCACGCGGAAGGTCAGGGCCTTCTTCTCGCGGGCACCAACTCCTCCGGCCTGAAAAATATTGAGAAAAAGTTTCCCACTGCGCTCCTCGATCGGGTAGGTCGCAAGGCCCCGGCAGATCGGAGCGCGCGCCGGTGATCCATCAGCAAGGTGAAACCGCCCATTGTGCTTCGGACACTCGATGATTTTTCCTTTCACCAACCCGTCCGCCAAATGCGTGTTGCCATGAGTGCAAATGCCATCGATCGCAAAGAGGGTTCCGCCCGCATCCCGGACAAGTGCGTAGGTTTTTTTTCCGTGATCGAACCGGATCACATCTTCGCAGTTCAATAGGGAGGCATCACAGACTTCCATCCAACCCGCAGCGTTCGGGGTGGCTGCTGAGACCGCTTCGGAAGAACTCTGACTTTTTTTTGCGGGAGGCAGTTTGCGTTTCACATGCCATGCGGGGTCTTTGACCTGGCGCAGGACGGATGGAATGATTTCTGCCCAGGCACTGATCAGGCTGGGGTAGGGGGGCGGGCAGTCCTCTTTGACGGCATTGTGCAACCGCGGAAGGGCGTGATATGGCACCAGCGGAAACATGTGGTGTTCCACATGGTAGTTCATATTCCAATACAGGTACCGGTGAATGGGGTTCATATAAACCGTGCGGCAGTTCAGCCGGTGGTCGAGAACATTTTCTGCAAGCCCGGCATGCTGGGTAAGGCCATAAATGACCATCAACCACGATCCAAAAAGATTGGGCAGACCAATAAAAAGAAGCGGCAGGATGCTTCCCCAAGAGATCGCGGCGGCGATCACAAGAACATAGATGGACACATAGATACGGGCCCGGAAAAAGACCTTGGGAAACTCGGATACCGGGACAAAGGTGCGTTCGTCAGCAGTCATTCGTCCGCAGGAATGCAGGAGGATGTGTTTAAAATATTTTGGGTAAACGCCCAATGCAAAAAATCCCATGATGAGCGCTTTGATATCCGGTGGACGGGGAACGGCGATTTCAGGGTCACGTCCAACAATGATGGTGTCGCTGTGGTGGCGGGTGTGACTCCACCGCCAGATTGTGGATTCGCGCATGACCATGAACGAGGCAATTTCGTAGAGGGTGTTGTTCATCCAATCTGTTTTGAAAGCCGTCCCGTGGCTGGACTCATGCCAGCGCGAGTCCGAGGTGGAAGCGTAAAGCACGGCATAAACGAAATATGACGCCACCGCCCACCACGTGCCCCATAGTGCAATCGTCCCTGCCGCACTTCCAAAAATCAGCGCAAACCAGAGGATCGTGTCACGAACGGCGGGGCCATCCCTGCGTTCGAGGAGTTTGCGCATCACCGGTCTGGGAACTTCGCATTGATACCAGTCCGCCTCGGCAAGGCCGCGTTCGATGGCAAGGGTCGCATTTTCTCCGGTCAGGCTATAATCCAATCCGGCAGGGGGCTTGAAGGTTTGTTCGCTCATGGGTGAAGTATTGGGTTATTCAAGGATCGAAAACTGATAACGAGTGATGCGTTTTTGCGGGGTATTGGGACTGACAAGTATGCTTCCAAATTCGGGATGTCCGGTTGCACCCGGATAGCCCTCACACTCCAGGCAGAGTCCCGCGAATTTCTGAACAGGACTTCCCGCCCTATCCAGAAATTGCCCGGCAAAATCCTTGGCTGTGTAAACTTGAAGGCAGGATTCTGTGGTGGAAACCGTCAGGAGGCGACCGCTGACCGGATGCCAAAACCTGGCTGCTGCTTCAGGATCAAGTGTCGGCTCCTTTCGCAAAAAATACATGTCACCATGGTTTTTGAACAAACCCGGAATGGCATCTCCCAGTTTGCGGGCGCGGCGGAAATCGCACGCATTTCCATCCACCGCTTCCGTGCGACCAAGAAGAGTCATCTCCTCGTCCACGGCAATGATCCGGTCACTCCGGACTTCAAGCCAGTGATCCTCGATCGTGGAACTCACTTCTCCACCGAGATGGAAATAGGAATGTTGCGTGAGGCTCACCGGCGTGGTGCGGTCAGAGCGCACCTCACTCTCCAACACAAACGTGTTCTCCGCCGTGAACGAACAGGTCAGCGTCACAAGAACATTTCCCGGGTATCCTTGATCTCCATCCGGGCTATTGAGGGCAAGTTTTAATGATTGGCTGCCATCCGGGTTTTCCAATGCCTCGGCATCCCAAATTTGCCTATCAAAACCCACCGAACCGCCATGCAGGTGATTGGCTCCGTTATTCGCATCCAGAATATAGGTTTGGCCACCCATCAAAAATTTGGCGCCTGGCAATCTCCCTGCAATCCGCCCGATCATGGCCCCGAGGTAATAGGAATTTGAAAGGTAGGGGGCGAGGGAGTCATGCCCGATAACGACCTCATCGAGTTTTCCTTGCCGGTCGGGAACGCGCAGCGATTGCACGATTCCGCCAAGGTTTAGAATGGTCATGGTGGCTCCGCCGGAGGAAGTGAAATCAAACGCGAGCACTTCCTCTCCGGATGGCATGACCCCGAATCTTCTTGATGTGATTCCCATAATTTTCCCGAGGTCTCCCGCCCTTTGATCAAACGCCAGCGCTTTGAAATGCGTGAACAGCATCAATCATCGGGACCACATTTTCTGTGGGTGTGAGGGATTGCTCATTCTGGATGGCAGCGCGGAAACGTTCCTTGGGACTCATGGGGAGAAAAAATTCGATCTGCCACCGTAGCAGATTGCACGAGCAGGATTCTTCTAGTCAGCTGATAAAAAGTTATCATATTTTGCGTTTGTGCTGCAAAATCTGAAGTTGGACCCCGAGTATGACGGGTTTTTGTTTTTGGTCGAGTCGGCCCGAAATCCTCCGTCCCTGCGCAGCCACCATCATGCCGAATTGGAACTCAACCTTGTGGCGCGGGGAACAATCACCTATGTGACCGGGAGTGGGCGGTACACGTTCGGTCCTCGCTCTCTCCTGTGGATGTTTCCCTTGCAGGAACACCAACTCGTGGACCGCTCGAAGGATGCGCAGAATTTTGTTGCTGTCTTCAAGCCGGACCTCATCCGGCGGTCCTGTCGAACAGAGATGTACCGTGGACTCAAACGCAAGCGCCCGGAGACAGAAGGGGTTTTGCATTCGGTTCTTGACCCGGAAACATTCGATTTTTTGCGAAAGTTGATGAATCACATCATGGCCGGTTCCCTTGATGCCGACCTTTTGAATCGAGAGGCAGGCTTCGGATTTGATTCGGATTTCCGTTACCGTCATGCCGACCCTGATGCGCTCAACGCCGGGCTGCATCATCTCCTGCTTTTTTGTTGGCGGCTTCAGTTGGCTAAGGCGCTGCCTCACCGCGCGGTTGCCCTGCACCCCGCCATACTAAAGGCAATCGAGTTGCTCGGAAACGACCAGTGGGCTGGAGCTCTTCCCATTTTATCCCGCGAGTGCGGACTCAGCGAAACCCATTTCAGCCGCCTTTTTGCTCGTCAAATGGGAGTCCCATTCCATCGCTACCGAAACTCCCTGCGTCTTGCCCGCTTTTGGGAACACTGCCGGAAGTACCCGCAGGCCACAATCATGGAAGCCGTCTTTGCATCGGACTTTGGGAGCTATGCCCAGTTCTACAAAGTCTTCACGGACGCCTATGGTCAGGGTCCACGCGCCAGCCTGAAAAATGCGTTCCTTTCGTAAAAGCGCAGTTTGATTGCCAACAGGACAACAAAATTCTTATTCTGGGTGTCCATGAAACGAACCGTGCAAACCCTCTGCTTGTTTGCTGTCTCCATAATTTTCTTTCAGGAGACGGCGCTGAGTGGTGCACAGAAGCCGGTTGCTCATGCCTCCTATGGATCGAAAGTTTTTTTTCGCAAAGATCAAGCGATTCCATTTCCTGATTTTGTGCTCACATACACCGGAGAACGGAATGTGAGTTCGCAACGTTTCCCGAGGGGGTTTCAGTATTTTGATTTTGTGGCAAAAACCGCCTCGGAGGAGGTCAAAGTGAGTTGGACTTCAGGCACCGGGCTGATTGATGCCGCAGACTTCAAAATTGGTGGCAATGCCTATCAATTGGAACTCCGGGGATCCCGCGTGCATGGCTGGCTGGGTGCGGAGGAGTTAGTCGTCACACCCTTCCCAATAAAACCATGAATATTTATTTTTTACGGCATTCCGAAGCGGAAGACAGTCACGAAGATTTTGGGAGGCGACTGACTCCCAAGGGGTCCGCCCAATCCGAGAAGATGGGACGTTTTATGAAACAGGCGGGGTTGATTCCTTCCAAAAATCTGAGCAGCCCGGTGGTTCGGGCCCGGCAAACGGCGGAAATTGTTTCATCTGTTTTCGGGGGGGACCGTGTGGAAATTGCTCCCTGGCTTGCCTGCGGGATGTCCCCCTCCGATTGTTTCAAAAACATGTTGCTCGAGACCTTCCCTCCCAGCGTTTTGCTTGTGGGTCATGAGCCTGACTTCAGTTCCACGATTGGTGAGCTTTTGGGATGTCCCGGAGATTCTCTCCACATTCGAAAGGCTTCACTCACCTGCCTGAGCGTTTCTGCTTTCTCAAAGGGCGGCGGGCGGTTAGAATTCTCCCTTCCAGTCAAAATCCTCTGAATTCCCATGCATCCTGAAATTTTGCAC
>JBGSVX010000076.1:0-4639 GCA_041752795.1 Terrimicrobiaceae bacterium | reverse complement strand
CTATGGATATAAGGCCAATCGTTCAATCGAATTCAGCACCGTGGACCACACCGCGCGCAGCTCCCCGGCGGGAGGTCAGTTCAATGCCGCCATCAACCTCGGTTACGATTGGAAAGTGGCCGGATTTACCTTTGGTCCCATCTCCGGGCTGCAATACACGTATGCGGGAGTTTCCTCATTCACTGAGCAAGGCGCCGACAGCCTGGACCTGCGGGTGGGTCAGCAAAATGCCAACAGCATGATGATGACCCTTGGTGGACGTGTGGCCTACACATGGAACATCAGCAAACACATTGCGCTCATCCCGGAGGCGCGGATTTTCTGGCAGCACGAATTTTTGGATAACCCGCGATTGATCGGAGCCGCGCTGGATGGCGGGGCGGGTCCTGCCTTCAACTTCCAAACGTCCACGCCCGACCGCGACAGCGTCTTCACGGGCGCGGGAATCACCGCGCAATTCGGCGAAACCTGGAACACGTTTTTCTTCTACAATGCCGACTTCGGACGCTCGGACTTTGTGAGTCACGCGATCTCAGCAGGCCTTGGGGTGAAGTTCTGAAATCTACGCGTTGGAGCGAAAGATGAGACTGCGGGGTTCGGTCATTTCTTCCATGGTGTAGCGAAGGCCTTCGCGTCCAAACCCACTGTCCTTCACGCCGCCGTAGGGCATGTTTTCAACGCGGAATGTGGGGACTTGGTTGATGAGAACTCCGCCGACATCCAAGGTTTCAAAGGCATGGAGGGCCTTCGTGACATCGGGGGTGAAGACTCCGGCTTGGAGGCCGAATGCGGAGTTATTGACGAGGTGGAGGGCGTCCTCAAAAGATTCGTAAGATTCCAGCACAGCAAGCGGAGCAAACGCTTCTTCGCGGACCACGGCACAGGACGGCAAGGCGTTTTCCAGGAGCACGGGATGAAGAAGCGATCGGCCTTCTTCCACAATCGGCGTGAGCAGGCGGGCACCTGATGATTCGGCCTCCCGCAGCCATGTCACCGTTTTTGCACGGGCGGCGGGGTCAATCATCGGACCGACCACGGTGGCGCGGTCGCGGGGATCTCCGGCCCGGCATTTGGAGATGACATGGTCAACAAGGCGTTCACGGAATTCCTGAAGGATCGATTGATGAACGAAAATGCGCTGAACGCTGATGCATGACTGTCCCGCGTAGCCGAAGGCACCTGAAGCGATGGCTGGAATCGCGGCGTCGAGATTCGTGCCAGGTTCGACAATCACGGCGGCATTGCCTCCGAGTTCCAAGGCGACCTTTTGTTTTCGAGCGCGGGATTTTAAATCCCAGCCAACCGATACCCCGCCGGTAAAACTCAGCATTTTGATGCGGGGATCATTGAGGAGAGAGTCCACGATTTCATGACCGAATGGCATGATTTGTATCTGGCTTGCGGGGAGGCCGGCGGATTCCATGACTTCCGCCAAAAGCAGAGCAGAAAGCGGCGTTTTGAGCGCCGGTTTAAGAATCATGGTGTTCCCCGTGGCAATGCAGGGTGCTACCTTGTGGGCGACGAGATTGAGTGGGAAATTGAATGGGGTGATGCCAAGGATCGTTCCGATGGGGAAGCGCTTGACCAGGCCGAAGTGGCCGACTCCTTGCGGGCTGGCGTCCATACGGAGACAATGGCCCTCATCCGTGAGGACTTGCGCGGCGGCAAATCGAAACGTCGATGCCGCGCGCTCGACCTCCGCTTCCGCAAAGACAACCGGCTTGCCGGCTTCTGCGATGAGAAGGTCAACAAACTCTGACTTACGGACCAGAAGGCCATCCGCAATTTCTGTCAGGCACCTCGCTCGTTCATATGCCGGGATCTTGGCGATTTGTGGGAAAGCTCCAGAGGTTGCATCCAAAGCGCGAAGAACATCCTCATCCCCAGCCAAGGCGACATCGGCCACCAACTCTCCGGTCCATGGATCACGAACCGCCTGCGACTTTGATCCCGAGGACCATGTTCCATTGGCAAACCAAGGTTTCATTTTTTCTGTTTGATGAGTCCGTCCTTGACCATGAGATTAACCAAACGCTGACGCTCGCCCTTCAAGGAGGCCAGGAATGCGGTGGTTTTGTCCCCATAGGCGCGTTGGGCGTATTGTTGGAGCAAAAGGCCTTTATTTTTGGCCAGCTTGGAATATCTGAAAATATTGAATTCGATGAATTTTCCATCTTTCGGCCATGTCACAAAATCCACGATGACATCTTTGGACGACGGGTGTTGTATCATTGCGCTTTGGGCCTCGGGGTTTTGATATTTGAGTGTCCGGATCAAACCAAGCGCCGCCAGTTTGGGGTTGTCCTCACCCGGCAGGGTGCGTAGCGCCACCAAATGAACCCAAGAGTCCAGGTTTTCGCCCTTTGGCAGAAATTCGGTGACCGATTTGTCACCTTCGGCTTTGTGATAGGCAACGTAGAAAGTTTGACCATCAAACGAGATCGTCTTCTCCGCCGCCGGGGCAGAGGTCATGCCAAGACTCAAAAACAAGCCCATCAGCAGGAGGGGAAGCAACCGGGTTTTAAAGCCGCAACCGATCTCTGGAATGATGGGAGATCTTCCCGGAGTGCCCCGGATTCGCATAAAAAAACTGTCAAGGAAGTCCGAAATGAGGCGGGTCATATCCGTTCAACTTCCCGTTTTTCCACAAAAATTGGAAGCCCTTCCCGCGTGAAGTTTGCCATGAGCTCCTCGGGGTCCAGCGCTTCGGGCATCATAACTCCGCGCTCCGGGATCTTTCCTGTGACCAGCAATTTGGCCGTCAAAGCCGGTGGAATGCCGGTCTGAACGAGGGTCAGGGAATACCCATAGCGTTCGTACGTGTCGCGGTGGCTGTCCATGGAATAAACAAAATACTCCACGCGTGTGCGGTCCTTGGTGCCACGCACCTCAGTGCCAACGCAGGAATACCCTTCCACGGTGGCTCCGAGTTGTGCGGGTTTGGGGAGGTGCGCGCTGGCAACGCGGACTGGAGACACTTCCACCCCGTCCACTTTGATTTTTTTCCATGTGTCCAGATTCAAGAGTTGGAGAGATTTGGAAATGTTCACGACCTTTTCCGAAACGCTGTATTTGAAAACCGAATACCTGACGCCTTTTTCCACAAACGGAGGGTGGATGCCAAGGCTCACGCCCTCTTCATGTGCGACGGCATAGGTTTTTTGAAGGCCGATGGGGTCAGGGAATCGCACCCATTCCACCTCCGATTCGAGAGGTCGACCGCCGACGACTTTTCCATCCTTTACAAAGTAGGGAGCGGCTCCCAATTCTTCAAAAAAGGTTTCCGGCGAAAAAAGGACCGCAAACCGATATCCGCGAACCTCCGCATTGTCCGCATCCAATACCCGAATGCTGGAGGCCGTATCCAAGCGGTCCATTGCCCATCGCGCGAAGACATTCACCGCCCCCGGATCCATGCCCATACACAAAATCCCCGCAAGACCACGCTCCAGATACGCATCATGAAATTTTTCGATTTCCGCCTCGAAGGAGTTTTTGCCGGCCTTCTTGACCCCGGGAGCCGAGTAAATATCAGCCGCCATATCAATGTAGTGAGAGCCCGCACGAAGGCAGGCCTCCAAGATTGAGTGATTCGTCTGGCAGGTGCAGGCATTGCAGGTCACCGCAACCTGATGCTCCCGCATGAGAGCGGCCATCGCGTCGATATCCATCGCGTTGGCCTTCACCACGACAAACCGGTTGCGCGAGGTTTTGGCTGCCAACTGTTCGGCAAAAACCGGGTCCATGTCCGCAAGGACAATTTTGTCGAAGCAGTCGTATTCGTGTAGTTTTTGACCGATGACGGAGCCGACCCCGCCGATCCCAATGACCATTGCTGTTGCCATAATGCGTCGGTGAACCCGACGTTCTCAAGGTAACCCCGGAAGCCGAATCGCGCAAGGAGTTCTCCACCTTTGGGGAATCGGCCGGATTTTCGTGAAAAGGACGGAATCTTTGTGACAAAAATGGCACAAAAATTTAAAAAGAGACTCTTGCATGACGCGAGCAGGGGAGTTATTCACACGAGGATGCGTGTCATGAATTCGTTTTCCGTACCACCTGCATTTTTTGCTACGGCAGTTGCAATGTGCTCAGTTTTGAGCCAGCCCGTTGAAGCGCAAAACCGTGGATTTCAATTTTATGGAGCTCCCGCTCCCTCGGACTTTGGCAACAGTTATGGAGATGCGCAAATTGAAGAAAGTTCCTCTGGCACTGGAGGAGTGGACCTCGGAATCTTTTCGAGGAAGCCATTCCAGTTCACATTTTCGGTGAGAGAAGGCTGGGATAGCAATGTTTTCACGACGCGCACCAATCCGCAAAGCAGCTTTTACACGAATTTCGCCGCCGGCGTTTCCTACGACTTTGGCAGCCCACGTTTTCAATTGACGAGTTCCCTTGGGGGAGGTCTTACCTACTACTACAATCGCGATAATGATCCCATTGACTGGAACGGTTCGCTGAACTTGGCGATGACCTATCTGGCGACTCCGCGGCTCACCCTGACGGCTTCAACCAATACAGCCTATCTTTCCCAACCTGATCTGAGCATCATCGGTGGGACTGACCGCGTGAATGGAGATTACCTCTATTCCAGTACGTTTCTCTCGGCGGCATATCAGTGGACAGAAAAATTCTCCAC
>JBGSVX010000075.1:0-1809 GCA_041752795.1 Terrimicrobiaceae bacterium | reverse complement strand
ACGCTGGGTGACATCCTTTGACTACTTCCGGACCGACCCGGTCGCTCTCCGCGCTTTGAAGAACATGCTAAACTCGTCTGTGAGAATTCACGGAGCTACTGCGTGCCTGGAGCGCAAAGGGGCTACTCCGAGAGTGCCATTTCATCCGAAGACTTTCCTTTTTCGGACGGGGCAAAGCGATCATGTGCTGGCTGGCTCGGGGAACATCTCCCGTTCCGGTCTCCGCAGCGGGTTCGAGGCAGGGCTCGTAATTGGATCGATGAGAAACGCGACCGATCAAACATGCCCTGCCCATGCCCCGATCGCGGCTTTTCGTGGTTACTTCGATTCCGTTTGGAATAACGCCGAGCCTCTTACGCCGCGGCTTCTATCTCGATACGAGGACCTTTTTGAAAACGCGGAGCACCTGAAGAACCCGGTTCCCACAGAGGACGATGTCGCCCCCGGAGAAAACACGCCCAGAACGCTCTCGTTTGAATATCTTAAAAAACTCAGAGTCTGCCGGCATTTCTGGATAGAGGCAGGGAACATCACAAAGAACCGCGGGCCGGACCAGCCGGGGAATCAACTCATGATGAAGCGACTTTCCAGAGTCTATTTTGGTTTTGAGCCGAATGACTTGCCAAAGAATAGTGCCATTGGCTCGGTGACGATTCGTTTCGGTACGGCACGAAGGACCGATTGCTCCCTGACTTTCAGTGACAACGGTATGGACAAGCTGGTTCTCCCGATTCCTGGCGAAGGGGGCCCTCCGACCTACGACGGCACAGTGCTAAAATTCGAGAGAATCGGCACCGACACATTTTCGCTTTCGCTAGGGACACGTGCCGAGGTCACGGAATGGAAGAGAAAAAGCCGATTGATCAACGCCGCATTCAAGATGTCGCAAGGACGCGAATGGGGAGTATTTTAATGGAATCACGGGTTCGCCAAAAGGCTAGTGTGCCCTCCGTCTCCGTGACGTATGCGCAAGACGGCAGCTCCACCCAGTCCAATGCGCTCGGTATGCGGGCCATGCAGGAGCGGGCCTACCAGAAGCGCGGAGAGCAATATTTGCTCATCAAATCGCCGCCAGCCTCCGGCAAGAGTCGGGCGCTGATGTTCATCGCGCTGGACAAGCTGGCGAACCAGAAGCTCAAGCAGGCCATCATCGTGGTGCCGGAGAAATCCATCGGCGCGAGCTTCCACGATGAGCCGCTAAGCCAGTGGGGCTTTTCCGCCGACTGGAAAGTGGAACCAAAGTGGAACCTGTGCGACGCGCCGGGGACGGACAATGGCGGCAAGGTGGAGTCGGTGAAGGCGTTTTTGGCGAGCAGCGACCAGGTGCTGGTCTGCACGCATGCGACTTTCCGCTTTGCCGTGGAGAAGTTCGGCGTGGAGGCGTTCGACGACCGGTTGATTGCGGTGGATGAGTTTCACCACGTCTCGGCCAATCCCGACAACCGGCTCGGCGACCACGTCCGGCAGTTCATGGCGCGAGATAAAGCGCACCTCGTGGCAATGACGGGCTCCTACTTCCGCGGTGATGCTGAGGCGGTAATGCACCCGGAGGACGAGTCGAAGTTTGAGACCGTCACCTACACCTATTACGAGCAGCTCAACGGCTACCAATACCTGAAGCAACTCGAGATCGGGTATTACTTCTACGCGGGGCAATACACCGACGAGATTCTCAACGTCCTCGACCCTCACGAGAAGACCATCGTCCACATCCCGAACGTCAATTCCCGGGAAAGCCTCGGGGACAAAATCAAGGAGGTGGAGCACATCATCCACGAACTCGGCGACTGGCAGGGAACCGACCCAAAG
>JBGSVX010000074.1:0-2633 GCA_041752795.1 Terrimicrobiaceae bacterium | reverse complement strand
AAAGAATTTTTGAAAAATATGGTAACCGGTGCCGCCTCGGCGGATGCGGCCATTCTGCTCATTGATGCCAACGAGGGGATTCAGGAGCAATCGAAGCGTCACGCGTATCTGCTCTCCATGCTCGGAATCCGTCAGATCGCGGTCGCCGTCAACAAAATGGATCTCGTCGATTTTTCGGAAGAGACCTTCAACACAATCCGCACGGACTACACCGCGTTTCTCACCAAGTTGGGAATCGTTCCCCAATACTTCATTCCCATCTCCGCCAAACACGGAGAAAACATCGCCTCCCAGTCCCTGAAAATGCCATGGTTCACGGGCCCGCATATCCTTGCCGCGCTGGATGGTTTTGCAGTGACCGTCGCGCCAGAGGGTCAGCCTCTGAGGTTTTTGTTGCAGGATGTTTACCGCTTTGACGAACGCCGGATTCTTGCCGGACGCATTGAAGCGGGCTCACTCACCGTGGGGTCCGAACTGGCGTTTTGGCCGGATGGCAAACGCAGCCGGGTCAAATCGATCGAGGCCTGGGGAGCCCAAGTTCCGCCAGTTTCCGCACAGGTCGGAGAATCTGTGGCCATCACGCTCGAAGAACAAATTTTTGTGGAACGCGGACAAATTGGTGGCGCACCGGAGGAGGGACCATCGGAAGGTCGGGAAATTCATGCCAGCCTCTTCTGGCTCAGCGCGGACCCCCTCGATCTCAATGCGCCGGTGACCCTCAAACTTGGAACGCAAAGCGTGGAAGCCCGCCTTGTGAAGATTGTGAGGGTCCTGGATTCCTCAACCCTCGAACCCATCGAAGGCGGACGCTCTTCCATCGCAAAAAATGAGGTGGCCGATATCCTCATCCGCACACGCAAACCCGTGGCATTCGATCGACATGACCGTATTGGTTCAACCGGTCGCTTTGTCATTCTCTCAGGAAAACGCATCGGCGGTGGCGGCATCATCCGCGAAGCCGATTACTCGGTGAACCGCTCCAGCGTGCAGAGCGATAACCTCACGTGGACGGTGAGCCCGGTATCCCGCGAAGCCCGCGCTGAACACCTGGGTCATCGCGGAGCCGTGCTCTGGCTCACCGGCCTTTCCGGCTCGGGAAAATCCACTCTGGCCACAGGCCTCGACTGGCATTTGCACCGCAGAGGCATCGCAAGCAGCATCCTCGATGGCGACAACTTGCGTCATGGCCTCTGCTCAAATCTCGGGTTTTCTCCTGAAGACCGTTCGGAAAATATCCGGCGGGCCGGGGAAACCGCGAAGCTGATGGCTGAAGCCGGGCTGATTGTGATTTGCTCGCTCATTTCTCCATTTCGGGATGACCGGTTGAAAGTGCGGGAGATTTGCGGGCGGGATGGCGTGCCTTTTGCCGAAGTATTTGTGAATGCGCCCATCGAAATCTGCGAGGGCCGCGACCCGCGAGGCCTCTACAAAAAAGCGCGCTCAGGCGAAATCACGAACTTCACTGGCATCGGGTCTCCCTACGAAGCACCTGAAATACCCGAACTCGAAATCCGCACCGGCGAACAGCCCCCGGAAAAATCTTTGGAAAACCTTCTGGAATTCGCCGTTCAACTCTCACGGATTTCTTCAGATGGATTCACCGGCCGGGTAACCTCAGGCGAAGGGATTTGATTTCCCCTCCTTCACAAATCCTCACGTCTTCGGCCGGATGCTCAGCCGGAAAAACACCCTGGTGTTTTCTGATGGCACGGGAATTTTGACCTGACGTTTGATATAAGTCCCCATATCCACTCCTCCTGCGGAGATGGCATTCGAAACGGTATTCCACGTTTGCATGTCCGTGGAAGTTTGGATCAAAAACTCAACACGCTTGATATTTCTGGCCTGACGGTAGGAAAAGACCGCAAACGTCTGACCCGCCCCGTCTTCGATATGAATGTCTGTTACCGGCGCGCTCCATG
This sequence comes from Terrimicrobiaceae bacterium, assembly GCA_041752795.1. GTDB lineage: Bacteria > Verrucomicrobiota > Verrucomicrobiia > Chthoniobacterales > Terrimicrobiaceae > JAJTZA01. The sequence continues at coordinate 711 of JBGSVX010000074.1, read as the reverse complement.
CGTCGCGCGCATTGAGAGCAAACGAATATTCTTCCAGATTCGTGTTTCCATCCCCCTCGGGATCGGAGCCCGGCAGACGCTGAATGGAAGAGAGACCAACTTTGGCGGAGTCAATGAATCCTTCATAGGAAGTGACCCGGAATCTCGCGGCATAGTAAGGTGAGAGGAGCAGGTTGTAGATCAGGTCAATGATAGCAACCTCGCCGCCGAACCTGGCAGGCAGCAGGTAGCCTTTTAGAAACTCCGCATACGTGAATTGCACGCGGATAAGCGCCGCCACCGCGATGGAAAGCAGGACCTCATTTTTGTTGGTTGTGGTGAGATCGAAGGGCGTCATGCCAGCGACTGGCGGCGGATTGAAACTCTGCGTGGACATGCGCCCGATCATGAGGTTGCGTGTGCGCGCGCGCTCCGAATCGGAGGCATTCGAAAGAAGCGGGAGCCAGTAGTTGAGATCGGCCCGGGCCGCAGCGGCCTCAAGGTCGGACGAGGAAAATTCTCCAGTGGAGGCGGAGACGAGCACAAGGTAAAGGGTTTGAACGAAGAGGGTGTTGTTGCTGACGAAACCGGGCACCTTGTTATTAAGCACTGCGGCGCTTCGTCGAAATGAGTGGGTGAAACGAACCGGTTTGATGGGGGCTGTGCGCCCCCAAACCCCGCAGCGCTCGCCGCGCCAGGCGTTCCGGGGGGGGGGAGATGATGGGGTCCTTC
>JBGSVX010000073.1:0-2922 GCA_041752795.1 Terrimicrobiaceae bacterium | reverse complement strand
ATGTCCGCAATCTCGGGAAAATTCATTTTGAAGACCGGAAGGAAAACCCGGACGCTGGCCTCGCCCATATAAAAATCTTCCATGGGAGGAATGCCGACAATCGTGCAGGGATACACGGCATTTTTCCGGTGGGTGATGGCCGTGATATGAAAAACCGGATAGTCGTCCACGTTGGTATAGAATCCAGTGTGATCACCGAATGGCCCCTCCGGCCGGGATTCTCCGGGCTGAACGTACCCCTCCAAAACAAAGTCCGATTCGGCGGGGACCTCGATATCAACGGTTTCACATTTGATGAGCTCCACGGATTTTTTGCGGGCAAATCCGGCAAACAGAATTTCGTCCAATCCGTCAGGAAGAGGCGCAGTCGCCGCAAAAGTGAAAACCGGATCGCCGCCGATCGCCACGGCCACCGGCATTTTTTCCCCGCGTTCATAGTAGCGTTTGCCGTGACGTGCCCCGACTTTGTGAACCTGCCAGTGCATGCCGGTTGTTGCACCATCATAGACCTGCATCCGGTACATGCCGACATTGCGGTCGCCGGTGTCCGGGTCCTTGGTGTAAACAGTCGGGAACGTGATGAAACGTCCGCCATCATCCGGCCAGCAGTGGAGGACCGGAATGTCTTTGAGAGAGAACCCCTCCGCTGCAGCTCCATTCGGGAACCGGTGAATGATGTCCTTGCACGGACCCGAGCGCACATGTTTCGGCCGGGCATGAATCACGTCGATTCCATTTTTTAATAGCGTGAGCGCCTCGCGGAAGGAACGCGGGGGCTTGGCTTTCATGAGGAACTGCATTTGGTTTGCAAGGTCCTCCACGGATTCCAACCCAAGAGACATGGCCATTCTTCGCCTGGAACCCAGAGTGTTGATAGCCACGGGAAATGCCGACGGCCTGCCTTCGATGGTTGGCTTCTCAAACAATAGGGCCTTGCCGCCACCAGGTGACTTCATTTCCCTGTCTGCCAATTCGGTGATTTGTAGTTCTGTGGCCACCGGCTCACTGATCCGCTTGAGTTCTCCAGCGTTTTCCAGATTTTGGAGAAAGGCCTGATACGAGGGATATGCCATTATGCGGTCACCGGATGGGAAACGGTCATTTTTGGTTTTGAGATTTCTCCGGAACATTTGGGAAGTCCGGCCGCATGCATTTCGGCACCGAGCCAGCGGAAGAGGCCACGGAAAAAGAGAGGAGCCGAGCCCCAATGCGGTCCGATGCCAGTGTAGATTTCCTGCCAACCCGTGTTACGCCGCCCGTAACACCCGGCCTCATGGCGTTTGCGTGCGATGATTGCAAGGCGATGATTATAGAATTTCATGAACCTGCCAACGAGCTTGTCAATCGGCCCAATAAACGGCAGGCACCAGAGGTCTTTGCCTCCCATTTCTTTGAGTGCCGTGCGGCCCGGCCCCGCAAAAAACAGGGTGATGTCCATGAGATAGGCGGCAGACATCAATTCGGCATCTCCAATGTAAAAATACTTGTCCTTGTGAAGCGCACGGAACCACGTCTGATACGACCGCATCCAGTCTTCATTCATTTTTTCGAAATCCACGGTCATGCCCTTGTGTTCCGACGAAATCCTGGCAAAAGCCATTCTCGCGGTCCAGGAGCAGAAATCCATGCCGGGGCTGTAAAGCGGGTCAATGAATCCGGCTGCATCACCGGTGAGTTGCCAGCCCGGACCGGCGATTTTTTTCGAAAAATAGGGAAGAGGCGCTCTGGCTTTGATGTCCCCCTCCACCGGTTCGGCATCGACAAAAAATTCACGGGTTACCGGATTAGTGAGGAGATGTGCCTTGAGCCGCTCGCCGGGAGAGCCTCCCGCCGGTGGTGAGAAGAGACGGGTATCAAACACCAACCCGGCACTAAAATCTCCGCCTTTGAGAGGAATAATCCAACACCACCAGCCGTAACCGGAAATATGATTCGTAGCACCCCCACGGCTCGTCAAAACAGTCGAACCATAGCGGGGGTGCTTGCGATGAACCTCCGCCGAGTCCCAGTCTTTTACCCCACGAAATCTGGCCCAAAGGGCAGCCGTTGGATGTTCGCCCAATTTTTCTTGGAGCCCGAGAGATTTGGAAAGCACGGCGGCCCGTCCGCTGGCATCCACCAACCACCGGCAGGAGACGCGAGTCGTCTTCCCCTCGTGCTCGACCAGAAAAGAAGCGCCGTTTTCCGGGCTGATATCCATCTCGGAAACCGTGGCAGGACGCATCACTTCGGCTCCTTCTTCACAAGCGGTGTCCAGCAGGTGCTGATCAAAGACGGCCCGATCCAACTGATACGTCGGATAGCGGCTCTGAAGGCCGGCTCCGAATTCCACGGTTTCATCAAATGGCGTGTCGGGCCCGTCCGCAAACCACATTCTCAGACTTTGTTTGGCAAGGTGTTCGTGGCTGAGGTGGCGGGAAAGTGAAAGCCTGCGATGAAAAAATTCGCCGCTCACCTCGGTGGTCGCCTCGCCAACTTTCCGGTCAAACTGCTCGGTTTTTTCGATGAGGAGCACGCTCAAGTCGGGATGTTCCCGCCTGAGCAGCAGGGCCACGGACGAGCCGGAAAGTGCTCCTCCGATAATTGCGACATCAACTTCCATGCGGCCATTCATACAGCACGTAACGCCCGAGCGCAACGCCGGGACGCAGTGATTCCGATCTCCTATTTTCGTCCGGGCAAATATCTGATAGTTGCAAACCAATATGTTTTTGACGGCTTCACCGCATTGAGGGGGGGAATGGACATCGAGGCCGATATCCCTTGTAGGTTCCAAGTCATTAGGATTATTCACAAATGCCCGGCAGGGCAAGGTAGCGGCAGCGCGAGCCCGAAGGGCCGCGCTCGCGCGCTGGCGCCAAGCCAGAGCTACCGGTTTGTGAATAATTCTCATGACCATCCCAACAATGGCCGAAGGCCACA
>JBGSVX010000072.1:0-1611 GCA_041752795.1 Terrimicrobiaceae bacterium | reverse complement strand
CTGAAATACCCGTTTTTTCTCAATTCTTTAAGAAACTTGGGTTAAGGGATTGGGATTTTTCCAAACGCGAACAACCGCAAAAAATCTTTCCCTTATTTCCGGAATCCGTCACCACTCCACGAGGCACCCGTGCAGCAATTCCTCCTGAACGACAACCGGGGGAACACAATCGTCAGTCCGTTGCCCTCACTGGCAACCTAAAACAACCAAGGCTAAAAATCCAAGCCTTGTCTTCGAATAAATCTCTCCTAGCTTCGTTTTGGCTATAATCGCCCATTTATGAGAAGTACTTTTTTGACCGGCTTGGAGTTCCTTGGCGCTGCCATTTTACTATTCGTGCTCCTTGAAGTTTCTCCCGCTCAGGACCCTGTGTTGTCCAGAGGCAAAGTTTACCTCAAAGAAGGAAATGGCATCGTTCCGATGACCACGGGCCGAGTCGGTGCCAGCGATGAAAGCGGACAGATGTATGAAAGTGCTGCGATCCAACAGGATGGTTCTTACGAACTCAACCTGAAGGCCAACCAACGCAGTATCATCCAGGTTTTGCTTCGTGATTACAATTTTGAGCCTTCAAAGTCGGTATTTTTTCCGGGTCAGAACCGGCAGATCCCGGATTTTTTCGCCACTCCCAAGCTTGCGGGAAGCATTGAGGTCAGCACCAAAAAACACTCGAAAGGCGTCAACGATGCGAAGCTTGTGGATCAGAGATTCAAAGTGACCGATGCGACGACCGGCCAACTGATTTCCACCTTCCGATTGGACCGGCAGGGAAAGATTCGCGTGAATGCTTTGGAGGGAACCAAAATCACCATTGAACCGGAGGCAGGCCAGGGCCTCCAATGGATTCCCCCGCAATATACAACAACCATCACCCGGCGCACGCAGAGGACCAGCTTTGTCTATCTGGAATCTTCAGAAGTCGGCATCGGCAACCTGAACCTTTCCAAAGACCGCACAGATGTTCCCAATCACATTGAGGTCTCACTCAAGTCGGTGGATCTGAACCGTGGCAAATACATCGTTGGTGATCAAGTCGAACTGCAGGCCCGTCCGGGACGCGGAGCTCCCCCGGAATTGCTCTACTCGTTTCTGGTTCGTTATGACAACGAACGCAACTTCCGCACCATCGCAAATTTGCAGCGAGGCAACACAGTGCGCCTCAAATTGGAGCGACCGGGAGGCTTTGAATCCAAGGTGGCTCTCACGTATGGAGGCTCAATCATCGGAGGCGCCACGATTCGGAATTACGCCGTGGCCTCGCCGAATGACAGGGCTCCAAGTGTGGAACTCCATGACCCAACGAACGACCTATTCACAGAGGGCTGGGGGTTCATCGATGATTGGCCCCAATCTTGGCACATGGACCTTCGCTTCAGCATTGACCGAAGCAGGGGCCCGATCCTGGAACCCAGGCAACTGAAACTGGACGCATGGGTCAAGGCTGACATGGAGGCCCACCGCGTGCCGCGCGAGGGCCGTCGGCTGACTTTTCTCATGAAGCATGAAGACGATAGAGAGTGGACCATCGTCAATCGGAATGTTCCGACCTTGGAATGGTCATGGACTCCCCCCTCGCCGGGCAAATGGACGTTGCGAGTTGATTACGTCAAG
>JBGSVX010000071.1:0-2019 GCA_041752795.1 Terrimicrobiaceae bacterium | reverse complement strand
GAGCCAAGAGTCAAAAAACGACGCCCCAAAAATTACCGCCTCATGACAAAACCAAGGCACAAAATGGGGCCTCTCCCACACAGAAAATCCGGCGTTGAGAATCCTCCCAAATCTTCCTTATCTTAGCGCCATTCGGGTCAGGGTGCATATTATTGCAATTGTCCACTCGAAAGGCCGCACTCGATTACCGCTTTATGGAAGCCGCGTTACCCTTGCAGGGCAACGCTTGGTGAGAGGCGGGAGCCTCGCCATGCGGGGTAGAGGCCGCTGGCGATGCCGACGCCCACTGCGATGAGGATGGCTTTGAGGACGAGGTCCGGACTGAGGTCGGGTTCGAGGAGGCCGCGGACTTCGGGGAGGGTTCCGAGGATGGCCAGGGTGGCGGCACCGAGCAGGACACCGATGAGGCCTCCCAGCACGCCCATAACTGCGGCCTCGGCAAGGATGAGTCCGACGATCATGCGTTTTTTCCAGCCCAGCGCGAGCAGGATGCCGATCTCGTGGGTCCGTTCGAACACGGTCATCAACATCGTGTTCATCACGCCGAAGACCCCAACAATGATTGCCAAAATCGAGGTGCTCCAGCTCATGGCTCTGGCAATTTTGAAACCCTGACTCGTGCCGACAACCTCCGAAGCCCGGACTGAGCGCAAGCCGGGGAAGGAGTCCTCAATTGTTTTGCTAAGGGATTCGATCCGGTTGTCTCCAGCATCAGTGGGCACACGGATATCGATAAAATTGACCCGACCTTCATAACCGGAGGCTGCTTGAAACAGGGGGAGGGAGAGGATGATTGCCCCATTTTCCACGAGGGAATGACCATCCACGATTCCCACCACGGTAAAATCTTCGGTCTCGATCTGGATTGGGTCCCCTACTTTTTTGTTCAACATTTCAGCGGCCATGGTTCCGAGCACAACGGCCCGTTCATTGCCATCAACGGGCATGCGTCCTTCGAGCACGGTGAGTTTTTCCCATGTGAAGCCTCCCCATTCCCGGCCCGAGACCATAATCATGGGTGCGTCTTCCACGCTGAGCATTTGCATGAGGACCGTGGTGACTTCGGCCGCATCGGGCAGGGCGGCGATTTTATCCCGGAGCGATTCGTCGAAGGCTTTTGGCATGAGCCCGCCCTCCATGTTGCTCACGATGACATCAATGCCGATGACATCGAGTTGTTTGACGATGCCTTTTTCGTAGCCGGCGGCCATGCCAACGAGAGCAATGACGGCTGCGATGCCAATGGCAATCCCCAGCATGGTGAGGGCGGTGCGAATCGGGCGCCGCCAGAGATCACGGAAAATGATCGTGAGGAATGTCATGACGTTGCCGAATCCGAGATGATGCGTCCGTCCCGCATGGTGAGAATGCGTGAAGCGTGAGACGCGACTTCGAGGTCATGGGTGACCAGAACGAGGGTCGTCTGATATTCGCGCTGGAGTTGTGAGAGCAGTTCCATCACCTGCGCTGCGTTTTTGCTGTCGAGGTTGCCCGTGGGTTCGTCCGCCAGCAAAACGCCGGGACGGTTGGCAAGGCTGCGTGCAATGGCAGCGCGCTGCCTCTCGCCGCCTGAGAGTTTGACGGGAAAATGATTCAGCCGGTGCGAGAGACCGACGGAGTCCAGCAATTCCGCGGCGCGAGCGGCCCGGGCTTTTGCGGCCAGACCCTGACCGAACATCGGGATCTGCACGTTTTCTGTGACGCTGAACGTGCCCAGGAGATGGAACGATTGAAAAATGAAGCCGATCTCCTGCGCACGATAGCGCGAGGGGTCAGGCAGATCGGCCATTCCCGTGCCACGATATTTCAGGCTGCCGGAGGAGGGAGAATCCAACAGGCCGAGCATATTGAGCAGGGTCGTTTTGCCGGAACCGCTTGGCCCGATCAACGCCACAAACTCACCCGCCGAGATCGTAAAATCAACTCCCTGCAACGCAGCCACCCGGCCATCATCGAATTCCTTTGCAAGCCCGACGGCTTCAAACACGGCGGAAGCTTGCGGGGACGTTGGCTCAGTTG
>JBGSVX010000070.1:0-3383 GCA_041752795.1 Terrimicrobiaceae bacterium | reverse complement strand
CATCATCTCCTCGTTGAGCTTCTGCGGGTCGTCTTTGTATTTCTCCCGCATCTCGGTCATCTTGGGAGAAAGCGCGGCCATTTTGCGCATCTCATTCGTGGCCTTGTTTTGCACCGGCCAGAGCCCGGACTTGATGATGAGTGTGAGGACGATGATTGCCGCCGCGTAGTTGCCAAGCACGCCCTTGAGTGAGTTCATGCCCCAAAGCAGGATTTCACTGATAAATCCGAACATGCCGAAATTCAGAGCTCCGTCCTGACCCTCACCCATGCTTCGCAAAAGGGCGAGGTCCTTGGGGCCCGCGTAAATGGAAAAACTCTCGGAAGCAACCTCACCAGGTGCCAACTTAAAGGGAGGCAGGCCAATTGCTCCCTGAATCCCGAACACTGCGGAATTGTTCATTTTTTTCGTATCAAACCGCTTGGCCCAAACCCCGGTTCCCTTGGTTTTTTCCGCTGTGACAATCGTGCAGAAATACTGACTCGTCACCCCGGCCCACTGCACCGCGGGATTCAACTCGTTGTAGAGGGATTTCGCGCCACTCCACTGGATGCCCAAAAATGGAAGGCCGCCCGCATTGAACCAGTTGACGTCGATACCGGTCATTTTCCCCCCATGGTTCCAATCAAATTTGGTGTACATCGGGAGGTCGGTCGCGTGGATGGGAGCGGCTCCGCCGGCACTGACAAAAAAGCCATCACGGGAGATGTCCTGAGTCCCCGTGTTGCGAAACTCGATGTTCAGTCCCACGAGATAGGGATTCTTGGCATCATCCGAGGGAGGGGTGAAATGTTTGATGATTTCCAAACCGTCCTTTTCCACTTTGCGAAATGTCACGACCCCATCCGGGCGGGCATCATCCATTTCAAAACCCCCGGCGACTTTTCCAGGCTCAAATCCCAGCGCACCAATTGGCATCGATCGGTTGCCATTCAGAGAAACCGCCTGCTTTTGCTCCGCCAGATGAAGCAACAACACCGCACGCTCAATGCCGCCGACATCATTGCTGAAAATGTATTCGGCCGTCTTGGTGAAAACACTTTGATTCCTCGCCGAGATCGACGGCTCATTGGATTTTTCCAAGGTCGAAGGCGTGATTGTTGCCTGTGCGGCGGGAGCACCCGCCGGAGAAGCCGGTGTGGCCGCACTTGAAGCCTCGGGACCAGCCCCGGCCTGCGTGGCAACCGGGGGTTGCGCCTGCACCGGTTGGTTGACTTCTTTAACGTAGAACCATTGCCAGGCCACCAGCCCGAGAATGCATGCAATAACAGCGATCCAGCCTTGACGGTCCATCAGGCAGCCGGTCTCCCGGAAGTAGAGTGTGAGTGTTTCATTTCAGAGCAACATGCCATCGCATTCCAGGCATGGGAAGAACAGACAGGGGGATTCGCTGGAGGAACGGGGTCATACCCGCACCCGCCCCATGGATGACAACGAACAATGCGTTTCACCCCGAGCCAACCGCCCCGCAAAGATCCATGCGAACGGATGGCCTCCAAACAATACAACGAACAACTGGGTTCAAACCGGCACCCACTCGTCGGCCCGCAAAGCGCACGCAATGCCGGCGAGATCAAAAGCCGGTAAATTTGAATCAAAAATATGAGAAGATATTTCATTGCGAGGCGGACAAAATAGAAAGTCGGCGCGCGAGAAGCAACCATTCCATGCGAAGTTCTTCAAATGTTGCTTCTTCGGAAGCGGGTTTTGCCGAGGTCACCACATAAAAACCGGGCAGGACCTCCCCGCGCACAGACCGAAAAATTTCCCTCAACCGGCGGCGCACAAGATTACGAACCACGGCTCCACCAACTTTTTTGGAGGTCACAAACCCAACTTTGGTTTCAACAACCGGTCCCGTCAATCGAAGGGCGGTCATCCGCAAAAGATCACTCTGCACAAGACGACCACGCCTGCGAACAAGCGCAAACTCCGAAGCCAGCCGCAGGCGGGCCGTTCTCGGAAAGCGCTGAGTCCCCCGGCTCAGGCCTGGGTATGACGTGCGAAGTGGATTTCCACGCCTTTCGGCAGGAGGCGTTTGCGACCTCTCTGACGACGGCGCGAAAGAATCGCGCGACCGTTTTTTGTTTTCATGCGGGCACGGAATCCAAATTGTTGTTTCCGTGTGCGCTTTGATGGCTGATAGGTGCGTTTCATGATCTGCTGAAATTCGTGGGTCGGGCAGAATTCCCCGTTTCCACCCGGAAGTCAACCCCCATCCTCAGAAAATTTGGGGTCGGCTGGTGCGTGGGAACCATCGTGGAGGAGTCTCCCTTGATTTTTGGATGCTGCTTTTATTACGGATTGCGGATTTTTGAGTGGTGATTTTTCGCAGTTGACTGCGCCCAGAGGGTCACGGCCACGCCGGCAAGAATCAGGCCAAGGCTTGCAAACGTGGTGGCATGCACGGATTCGCCAAGGACAAACCATCCGGCAACCACGGCAATGGCAGGAGACACATAAAATTTGGTGGTCACAACGGCGGCAGGAAGACGGCCCAACAACCAATTCATCGCAGAAAATGCCGCAAGCGAATGGATCAACAACAAAAAGCAAAAGGCTCCAATCACCGGAGCCGTAAAATCGTTCACGGAAACCTGACCCACCTCGCCGAAAACGACGCCAAGAAGAAGGAGATAAAAACCACCCATCAGCATCATCCAGGCTGAGTTTGCAACGGCGGAACTGGACGGAGGATGGTGGCGGACTATGATCGTTCCCACCGCAAAAAGAAAGGCCGAGAGAATCAGCAGACCGACCCCGAGCGGTTCAGTCGCCACGGCCTGATGCCCGACAAGGCGCGGCACCACAAGCCAGACCACCCCGATTGCACCACAAATCAAGCCCCCAAAGGCCACCTTACCCAGACGTTCTCCCCCGGGTCTCAGGCCCTCCAGAATCGTCACCCAAAGTGGCACCGAGGCCTTGATAATTGCCGCCACCCCGGAGGGAACTCCCAGTTTCTCCCCCTCGGTCACAAGACCCACTCCCCCCACAAACAGAAAAAATGCCGCAGCGGCAGCTCGGCCCATTCCCGAGGGCGGCATAAAAATTGACCCTGACCTCACCGCATGAAACGCCATAAGAATCACCCCCGCCAGCGTGACATGCGATCCGGCAAACAAAAACGCAGGCAGAGTCTCCACGCCAATTTTGACCGCAAGAAAATTCAGACCATAGCCAATATAAACGACCCCAAAAGCAAACACGATTCCCCACCGGGAAGCTCGCCCCGCTGGCTTTGCTAGTGTAGTGTTTGCTAAATAGCTACTCATAACCCGAGGTTTGGTGGTTCATGGCGGCACGGGCGCGTTGGATCTTGGCGAGGATTTCCTTTCCCTCGGCCTTCCAGACGTAGCGTTTCGGGTTTTCATCCCGGTCGG
>JBGSVX010000069.1:0-1698 GCA_041752795.1 Terrimicrobiaceae bacterium | reverse complement strand
GGATGGGACCGACCTCGTTTTTAACATGATCCATGGCACCTTCGGGGAAGATGGTGGCCTGCAAACGGTTCTCGAAAATCTCGGTGTTCCCTACACCGGTGAGGGCGTTGAGGGCAGTCGGATCGCCTTTGACAAAATCCTCTCCAAACAACGCTTCGATGCGGCCGGTGTGCCCACCGTGAGCTGGGCGACCATCAAATCCGGCGAACCCCTGCCATGGGCTCCTCCGTTTGTTCTTAAAGCCCCGCATCAGGGCTCCAGCGTTGGCGTTCACATTGTCAAAACTCCGGAAGATGCCGCATCAGCATTTGAGGACTGTCTGCGCTATGACTCGGAAATTCTGATTGAAGGATTTTTCAGCGGGCGTGAACTCACTGTTGGAATTCTTGGAGATGTGGCCCTGCCGATTGTGGAGATTGTCCCGCATGATGGATTTTACGACTACGAGCACAAATACACGAAGGGCGCTTCCGACTACTTCGTGCCGGCTCCCATCGGGGATGAAGCCACCAAAGCAGTCCAAGACGCTGCCCTGAAGGCCCACCGCTCTCTTGGACTCGAGGTCTATTCCCGCGTGGATGTGCTCCTCGCTCCGGATGGCTCGATGAATGTCATGGAAATCAACACGATTCCCGGAATGACCGAAACCAGCCTGCTGCCTAAAGCCGCCGGGGTCATTGGCCTTTCGTTTCCCGCACTCTGCGAACGCATTGCAGAAATCTCATCCCGGAGGTTCTCCAACAAATAATCATGTCGATTCGGACCACCAGAAAGACCGGTAACCGCCGCCTGAACAGAAGTTCGGCTGCGGATTATCTGCTTGAGGTGAGCACCAAATCCTCCTCCGCAAAACGCCGAAAACGTCAAAGAATTCAGGGCTGGATATTCAAGACGGTTTTTTTGGCCGTGCTTGCCGGAGCCGCATTTTATGGGGCCCGCGAGGCATTTGACCGGTTTTTTTATTCGAACCCGGACTACACGCTCACGCGCATTGACCTGGAATTGGACAATGTGCTCACCCGCGAGGAAGCACTTGAAGCGACCGGCCTCCGCGAGGGTGCGAACATTTTTTCGGTGGACCTAACGGCTGTGGAAAAAATTCTGCGTGCGGAGCCAATGGCTTCCGATGTGCGGATCGAACGCATTTTGCCAGACCGCATTGCCGTAAAAGTCACGTCGCGCATCCCCGTGGCATGGATTGCCCCCGAGGGAGAAACCGGCGATCCCAGCATGTCCCCGAATGCCCTGCTGGCCGATGAGGCCGGAATTCTCATGCGTCCCCGCCGCGTGCTCCCGGAACATATTCACCTGCCCGTGATCTATGGTGTCAAAAGTGACAACATCCGTCAGGGCGAACCCCTCCACAGTGAGGACCTCCGCCTTGCCCTGCAATTGCTCACGGAAGTCGCCGCCCGCCCGGAGAGCCTGCTTCGCATCCGCTTCCTCGACATCTCGCGAGGATATCGGATCGATGTGATCACTGACCAAAATGCCCGCATCTTTTTTTCCACGGCAGAATTCGGAGAACAACTCGTCCGCCTGCAAAAATTGCTTTTGCATTGTGCCGAGACCGGGCGCACGCTGGATACGGTCAATTTGATGGTGCGACGGAACACTCCGGTGACCTTTGTGATGGCTTCTGCTCCTGCGGTTGAAGAACCAGCACCGAAACCTCGAAAAACTTCCAAAAACTGATGG
>JBGSVX010000068.1:0-2968 GCA_041752795.1 Terrimicrobiaceae bacterium | reverse complement strand
GGTCGGCGATTCCTATGATTCCATTGAGGGGAGTCCGGATTTCATGGCTCATCATGGCAAGAAACTCGCTTTTTGCCGAGGCAGCGGACCGGGCTTTCTCGAGCGCTTTTTCCAAAGCCACCGTGCGCACCTTCACCAAGGTCTCTAACTCCATGGCTTGCTGGCGGAGCTTTTCGTTTGATTGAAAAAGCTCCAGGCTTTTGCGCTCCAGAAGCGACTCCGCCTCCTTGCGGGCTTCGCGTTCCCGAGCGGCCCGGCGGAGAGCGCGCTCCACGGACGGCGTTACCGGTGGCGGGTCATCGTGAAGCATACGGGCTCTCCCGGTTCCTGCAAATTTTCGCGATTGAGAGAAACGGAGTCCGCTTCTCCAAAATGGACGATGCAGGCTTCGAGAAGACCTTCTGCCAAGTCGCCGAAATGCCGGTCGGAGCGATAAATCAGCTTCAATTGGTCAGCCGATTGGGACAATGTTTCAAACCTTGGCAACTGGGCGTCGGGGTAGAGTTTCAGGACTTCCACATGGATCACATTATCAATTTGTCCTGCAAACGTGAGGGAAGAGGATACTCCTTCAAAAAATACCGGATAGAGATCCGCGAATTGCCCGAAGAGGAAGTTTCCATAAGCACGAAGGAGATCGGGAACCGGCTTTCCGGTCATTTTGGAAAGCTGGACAATCAGCGCAACCATCTCCTGGTGGTCATAGGTTCCCACGGATGTGTAAGCACCACCATTGGGCAGGTCGCAGGCCTCGATCATTTCCTCCGCCATGTCGATGGAGAATTGATCTTCCACCATTTCGATAAATTTTGTGAAGACGATTCCTTTCATACGGGTTTTGTGATCAAGTGAGGTCCAAGGGGGTACGATCGATAACCTGAAGCTAGGTTTCCCGACCTGGAATGCAAAGCAGATTTTTGGTCAGGTCGAGGCCGGAAAGTTTTTCAAAAATTGGCTCGTCCCTTGCGGGTGGTGGTGGCCATGAATATTGGGATGCAAAAGGAAATCTGGGATTGGCTGGTGACGAAATGGAATTGGCCTGGCGCGGCTGCATTTTGTGGAGCCGTTTTGATGATCCTTGCTCCAGTGATCTGGGTTGTGGCGGGGCCACTCATTTTTTGGATTTACCTCATGCTGCCGCTCTACATGCTGCATCAGTTGGAGGAACATGCGGGAGACCGGTTCCGGATCTTTGTGAATGAGACGATGGGGAAGGGGGTTGAGGTGTTGTCACGCCCTGCGACGTTTGTGATCAATTCGGCGGGTGTTTGGGGTGTGGACCTGCTGGCGCTCTATCTCGCAGTGTTTGTGGGTCCGGGTTGGGGTTTGATGGCAGTTTATCTCCCGTTGGTGAATGCGGTGGGTCATATCGTTCAAGCCGTGGTTTTGAGGCGATACAATCCGGGACTTGTGACATCCATTTTTCTGTTTTTGCCTCTGGCTGGATGGGCTGGGGTGGTTGTGTCGAGGGGGAGTGGGGCCGATTGGGCGATGCAGGGAACTGGTCTGATTGTCGCGGTGGTTGTGCATGTTTTAATTATTGTCCATGTGAAGCGCCAATTACGGTTGGCGGGAAAATGACGGTCCCGCTTCTTGCTGGGACGTCGTTTTCTTTTGCTGCATCTTTGGCTTTGCAGGTGGCGTGGAGAACGGGTAGTCTCTTGCGCTCATTATGACAGAAACCACTTTGATTCTCCTGAAACCCGATTGCGTCTCCAAAAAACTTTGTGGGGAAGTGATCAGCCGGTTCGAAAAAGCCGGGTATTCGATCCGTGGCGCGAAGGTTCTTTGCTTGAGCCCGGATATTCTCCGCGAACATTATTCCCACATCGCGGACAAACCTTTTTTCCCGGAAGTCGAAAAATTCATGTCCGAGGGCCCGGTGATGGCCATGGCCCTGAGCGGGGAAAATGTGATTGATGGAGTTCGGGAACTGCTTGGGCCGACCGACTCGCGCAAAGCCGCCAAGGGCACCATTCGTGGGGACTTTGGAGTGGATATGATGGTTAATGTCGTGCATGCCTCGGACTCATCCGAAAATGCTGCGGCCGAACTCAAACGGTTCTTCGGAGACGGAGGATTGCTGGCATAACCGGCACCGCGAAGCGGACCCCCTGAGCCATTTATCCATGCGACGGATATCCGGAATTTTGTGTGTGGCTTCCCTTGTGGGAGTGATAGGTCAGAGTTCGATGGCCGGAGTTCTCGACGACTTGGATGCCGCGGAGGTTGCTGAGGTTAAATCCGGCAAACAGGTGGTTGTTTTGGAGGAGGTCAAAGGTGAGACCTGGCCTCGCGTGTCGATTTATCGCAAAGTTGCGGCAACACCCGAGGAGGTCGCCGCCGTATTTTTTGATTACAAGCGCGCCTTTACCTACATTCCAAAAATTTTCAAATCCGATATCTCCAAACAACACTCTGCCTGTGTGGCCGATGTGGACTATGCTCTCGATGTTCCGATCCTGCCGGATGAATTTTACACAGCCAGGAACCGGCTGTCCCGAATTCCGGATGGCGGATACTTGATCGACTGGACTTTGCTCCGTGCCGTGCAAACCAAGGCGAGCGTCGGAGAACTGCGCGTGGAACCGGATGGTAACGAGGCGATCCTTCGCTACCGGATTCTCACGACCCCCAGCTCTGGAATGGCCGGGCTGCTTCGCGGCAAAGCCATCGACATGATTAAAAATACGGTGACCGCCATCGGCGAAGAAATTGAGAAACGCAAACGCTCCGAGCCCGAAGGTTTGAAGAAACAGGTGGAAGCTCTTCAAGCGGCCCTCGCTTCGGGTTCGTAGCATCTTCTCGAAAGGCTCCAAGTTCTGGTGGCCCGCATCGAGCGGTATCCAAAATCGTCAACAAACCCTTTCCTATCCGCACCCAATCCGACCAAGGCAGTCATCAAAAACCGGATCTGCCCCTTGCAAAAGACTGAACAGCACATGAACCGGCTTCAACCCCTTTCCGG
>JBGSVX010000067.1:0-5175 GCA_041752795.1 Terrimicrobiaceae bacterium | reverse complement strand
AAAGACAAAACCATTGGATTGATTCTTGTCGGCATTTCATGCAAAAGGGTGCGTTTTCCTCTGTTCCCTACAATGACTCCAGCCCCGCTCAAGGAACGCCAAACAGATTTCAGTGATCACCAGCGGGCGTGGACGAGCCTTGTTCTTGCCATCATCCTTTTTGGGATGGCGGTTTTGTTTTATTTTGCTGG
The DNA here is from genome assembly GCA_041752795.1 of Terrimicrobiaceae bacterium. GTDB lineage: Bacteria > Verrucomicrobiota > Verrucomicrobiia > Chthoniobacterales > Terrimicrobiaceae > JAJTZA01. The sequence goes on along the minus strand of JBGSVX010000067.1, from coordinate 4,984 downwards.
TGAGGGCGGGGTCTTGACTTATGCGGCTGCGGTTCCGGCGCTTTTTGGCCTGCTGCTGGTTTACGGATTCGTTCATTCGCTGCTGGCATCGAAAACCCCTCCGACCACGATTCTCGTATCGGAGCAGGCTCTGACGCGGGGAGTGGAATTTCCTCTCATCGTGCGTCAGCACGGCCCGGTGCGTTTGGAATCGCTTAAGGTTAACCTCCTCTGCGAAAAAAGCGTTCGCAAAGACAAAAGCCGTGACCTCACGTATCCGCATCAAATCACGGTTTTTGACAGTGGGCCGTTTGATGTGGCGCTTCATGATGTGACCGAGTTTCCAATCAGCATTTCCGTGCCTTCTGATGCCGAGCCGACTGGTGAAGAGGTGCGTATTCGCATTGTCTGGCGCTTGGAAATTTGGGGTAAAGTTATCGGGCGGGCGGACTTCATGCGGCCGTTTGCAGTGGTGGTCGAATAAAGCGGCATTGGCCCGCAGGGTCGGGTTTTGCGTTCGGAGGGAGTTGTCGGCAGTGGGTTCTTGCACGGAATTCAATGAAAATCAGGCGGTTGGCACACATTTTTTCATTTCAATTGTTACAATATTGTAACCTGCCGTGGATTGCCGCCCTTCTGGCCTACCACGTATTTTGGCTGATTTGTGCGAAGCCTAAGTCAAATGAAGCAGCGATTCCGGCAGCCTCACCCGTTATGGGTGGGGGTCATTGCCGTGTTCTGCTCATTTGCAATCCCGTTGGTGTCGGCTCAGGAAGAACCGCCTCCTCCTGAGGAAACACCCCCTGCGGCGGACTCCAGCTTGTATATCCGGGAATACCGGGTGGTGGGGACTCGCAAGCTGCCGAGGGAAGATGTGGAGACGGCGGTGTATTCGTATCTTGGACCTGGACGCACGGCGGAGGACGTGGAGGGGGCGAGGGCTGCTCTGGAAAAAGCGTATCGGGACCGTGGGTTTCAAACGGTGAGTGTCAATGTGCCGCAGCAACGTGGTCGGGGCGGCATTGTGGTTTTGCAGGTGACCGAGGCACCGGTGGGTCGGCTACGGGTGACGGGGTCACGATTTTTTAATATTGATCAGATCAAGCGCCGGGCCAAATCGCTGGCGGAAGGGTCGGTTCCCAATTTTGAAGATGTGCAGCGGGATTTGATTGCGTTGAACCGCAAGGCGGACTTGCGGGTCACGCCGGAATTCCGGCCTGGCGCCGTTCCTGGCACAATCGATGTGGACCTTGTGGTCGAGGACACGTTCCCGTTTCACGGGAGCGTGGAACTCAACAACCGCTACAGCGCAAACACCACGCCACTGCGTTTGGATATTTCGGCACGATACGACAACCTCTGGCAACTGGGTCACACCCTCGGTGTTGGATTCCAAATTGCCCCGCAGCGCCCCGATGACGCCATCGTGTATTCGGCGTTTTATATGGCACCTGTGCCCGGGCTCGACTGGATGAGCGTGATGGTTCAGGCCATTCGCCAAAACAGTAATGTGTCCACGCTGGGTGGCACGGCCGTCGCGGGTAATGGCGAAGTCTATGGCGGAAAAATCCTCTTCGATTTGCCCGGACGTCCCGGACTTTTCCACACGGCGAGCATCGGAATGGATTACAAGAACTTCAAGCAGGACCTCGAAATTGACGGAGCCCTCGTGGAATCGCCAATTCAATATTTTCCATTCACCGTGGCCTACAACGGGTTTTGGGCAGGCAAGGGATATCAACTCGAACTCGATGCGGCGGTTACATTTAGCTTTCAGGGCTTGGGCAGTGACGAAATCGATTTCGACAACCGGAGATTCGGATCGGACGGGAGTTTTGCGTATCTACGCGGAAGCTTCGGGTTCACGCGCGATTTGCCGCTAGGGTTCCAGTTTTACACCTTGCTGCAAGGTCAGGCCGCAGGCGTTCCGCTTGTGGACACCGAACAATTTGCACTCGGCGGTTTGAACACCGTGCGCGGGTATCTTGAAGCCGAGGTGCTTGGAGACAGTGCCGTGGCCACAACCTTTGAATTGCGCTCTCCATCACTGCTCGGATGGCTCAATAACCCGGATGCCAACGAGTGGCGGGTGTTCGCGTTCGTGGATGCGGGAGCCGCATGGCTCAATGATCCCCTCCCCGAGCAGGCCGCCGATTTTTCGCTCTGGAGCTACGGATTTGGCAGCACGATTCGCGTGTTTGACCACATCAACAGCTCGGTGGTCGTCGGTTTCCCCCAGGTCACCCAAAACCCAACCGTCGCCGGCACACCGCTTGTGACCTTCCGCGTGTGGGGAGAACTCTGAAGTCCTATGAAAATCCTGTCGTCATCACAATTTGCAAGTTCCTCGCGAAGGAGGAGTCCATCCACCACCCAGAAACCTCCGATGGAGGGCTCTGCTTCTCAGAGCCGCTTTGGCAAAGTCAGCCGTCGCCCTGCATATCGGCTTCTTGGTTTGCTGGCCATCACCCTTTTTCTGTTTGCCACCGGAGCGGAGGCCGCTTCCTCCTGGTGGGACAAAGCATGGAGTGGTCGCAAACCACTCTCAATTGACACCACCGCCGAAGGCGGAGCCATCAAAGATGAGGTCGGGGACAGCATCGTGCTCGTGCGATTGCATCAGGGCAACTTCGCATTTGAGCTCGCCAAGGAAGATGCCAGCGACCTGCGTTTTGTGACGGCGGATGATAAAACCGCGCTGCCATTTCATGTTGAAAAATGGGACACCCTCATGCTCGAAGGCATTGTGTGGGTCAAAGTTCCTGCCATTGCGGCCAATGGGAAAACTGACATTTTTGTTTATTACGGAAATGCCGAGCCTGATGCCGAAACCGGCCCGGATTCCACGAAGAGTTATCCCGAAACCACCTCGCTGGTTTATCACTTTTCCGAGCGTGGTGCCCCACCCAAAGACGCAACGGCCAATGCGAACAATGCCAAAGCGGCAGGCACGGTTTCCGAGGGTTCTTTCATCGCAGCCGGCATGCGACTTCTTGGAGCAGATCCGATTGAAATCCCCGCTTCTGCGAGCCTCGAATGGAAACCGGGGCAGGATTGGTCATGGTCGGCATGGGTCAAATCCGCCGCTGCTCCCGGAGCCAACACCGTCCTTCTGAGTCGTGTGGAAGGTGACAATGGTCTGCGTATTGGGTTTAACGAAACGACCCCGTTTGTCGAACTGCTCACCAATGGAAGCAGTCAGAAAACCCCCGCCGGGGACGCGGTCAGCGCCACAACATGGACCCGGCTCGATGTCGTCGCAGCCGGTGGCAACATCATCCTTTACGTCAATGGCAAGGAATACGGTCAACTCGCAGGAGCGCTCCCCGCTCTTAATGTCCCTTATTTTCTCGGGGGCGATTCTGCTACCTCGGGCTCGGCCAATGCACGTTTTGTCGGCGAAATCGACGAAATGCAAATTTCCTCAGCCGCCAGCGGCACCGGGTTGGTGGCCTTCACGCATTTGAATCAATCGGGCTCCGAGGCCTCGGGCAAACTGATTGTTCCCGGCGAGGCCGAAGGAAGCGGCGGCGGCGGTCACAGTCACGCCCTCGAGCACGTGATGCTCTTTGGAGACATTGCCAACAACATGATGTTCGACGGCTGGATCGCGGTAGTGGTCTGCGTGATTATGATGATTGCCGGGTTCACGGTGGCCATCCAGAAATTCATCACTCTCGGCAAGATGGAAAAAGGCAATGCCGAGTTCCAAAAGCTGTGGAGGGACATGGCGGTGGATCTCACGGCCATGGACCTGGACGATCCCGAGGCGGCCAAGAGTTTTGGTGGCAAACTCGGAAAAAAAGCGCTCCGCCTCTTGGCCGACTCCCCGCTCTATCACGTGTATCACGTGGGCTCCGACGAAATCCAACACCGCCTCGGAAAAGGCAAAAACAAGGGGCAGGGCCTCTCCGCACGTTCCATTCAAGCCATTCGCGCGGCCTTGGATGCTGCGCTTGTTCACGAACAGCACCGCCTCAATAACGGCATCGTGTATCTGACCGTGAGCATCGCGGGCGGCCCCTATGTCGGCCTGCTCGGAACGGTCGTGGGCGTGATGATCACCTTTGCAATCATCGCCAAATCGGGAGAGGTCGATGTCAACTCGATTGCTCCCGGTATCGCCAGCGCCCTGTTGGCCACAACCGTCGGCCTGCTCGTGGCCATCCCGGCGCTCTTTATGTACAGCTTTTTGAACACGCGCATCAAAGGGGTCATTGCGACCATGCAAGTGTTCATTGATGAGTTTGTCGCGAAGGTGGCCGAATTTTATCCGCCTCCGGGTGAAGGTGCCATGGCGGTGCCAATCCGTCAGATCCGCACACCGGAAGAAGCCATCCGGAATGAAGAAACGGCCATTGAAGAAGAATTGAGGGACGAGACCCACAAGTAAGGAACTGCCATGGACGCCGGTGACGACAAATCCTACGACGATATTAATGTGACCCCGATGGTGGATCTCTACCTCGTGTTGTTGCTTATTTTTATCATCATGACCACCGCCGGTGTGCAGGGCATGAAGGTCGATTTGCCACGCAGTTCGAGCAAACCCCCGGAGCTTGGTGGCCCCAAGAGCCGGGCCATCACGGTCAACAACGAAGGCAAAATTGCGCTGGATACTGTCCCAGTCACATTGCAGGAACTTGAGCAGCGGCTCTCGGAACACAAGGCGGCAAACCCCGAGTTTCCGGTTGTGGTGCGCGGAGACCGTCAAACCCAATATCAGGGAATCATGGAAGTGCTCGATGTCTGCGGGCGCCTCGGACTTACTCAAATCGGCCTTGCCACGGTCGGACCCAAATGAGCACCAATTTCAGTCAGGACGATGATGACGATCAGCCGGGATTTTTTAAGAAATACCGGGTGGTTATTATTATCGTTGTGCTGGCCGCGATTGGGGCCGGTGCATGGGCGCTTGCCCCCAAGGACAAGCCCAAGAAAAAATCCAGTTCCGTGAGCATGGTCAACATCATGCCTCCGCCACCCCCGACTCCTCCTCCCCCGA
>JBGSVX010000066.1:0-1625 GCA_041752795.1 Terrimicrobiaceae bacterium | reverse complement strand
GGATGCGGACGAAGAAAAATCAGCCGCGGCCATGTTGCCCGGGCCGGTGGAGTCCGGGCTGATTCCTCTTGCGGATGCGACTGCCGTCAATTCCTCGCCGGGTGGCTCGGGCCCGGCTTTTCCCGGGTGGTGGCTTTTTGTGCTGGCCGGCCTTTTTGTGCTTCTTGGGGAGTGGTATCTTTTCAACCGGAGGATCACGGACTGACCATGGAAATTCTCCGGCCCGAATGTCTTTGGTTGTTGTTGTTGCTGCTCCCCATCTGGTGGTGGCACAAACACTCTCTTGCTCCGCTGCAAGGCTGGCGCAAGCCTGCGGCCCTCATCGCGCGGAGTCTTGTGATTGTGGTTGCCATTCTGGCTCTCTCCGAACCCCGATGGATGGCCACCACCAAAAAACAGGAAGTCCTCCTGCTCGTGGATCAGAGCGCAAGCGTTGGCAATTCGGCATTGGAGTCCGCAGCCGCCTTTTTGAAAACTGCGGACTTTGGTGGAGCAGAAACCGCATGGATCGGGTTCGCTGACAAGGGACGGATTTTTACAAAATTCGAGGACCTCGAAAAATCCGATCCGGGACTTCTGGAACGTGCCGGCACCCGCTTGGATGGTGTCCTTGGCCTTGCTTCGGCAGCCTTCCGACCGGGTCGGGTCAAAAGCCTCGTGTTATTTTCAGATGGCGTGAACACTGGCGGTGAGCCAGCCCTGCAATCCCTCAAGGACGCAGGCATCCGGCTGCATGTTGTTCCCACCAAGCGGCCCGATGATCCCGAAGTGCTTGTTCGTTCCGTGACCGCCCCGGTCTCCGTCCGAAAAGACGAACCTCTCCGCATTGAGGCCTCGGTGCGGAGTTCGCGCGCGACGAGTTCAAAGGTGAGTCTCTTTCGAAATGGCATCCGCATTTTTTCCCGGAACATCGATCTGAAAACTGGTGACAATGAGGTCAGTTTTGAGGACCGCGCAGGCAACGAAAAGTTATTGCACTATGAAGTGCTGGTGGAGCCAAAGGAGGACACCATCGCTGAGAACAACCAGGCCGGCACGGCGGTCTTATCGCAAGGTCCTTCCCGTGTTTTGCTGCTGACCGACAAACCTGAATCCGCCAGATACCTGGAATGGGCTCTCCGTCAGGAAGGGGTCGAGCTCAGCGTGCGTCCGGCTCAGGGCGCACCCACCAAAATGGATGATCTCCAGAATTTTGATGCGCTCATTATGGACAATATTCCCGCTTCGGATCTCACTCGCGAGCAAATGGATCTTCTGCACACGTATGTCCGGGATTTTGGTGGAGGGCTTCTGATGCTGGGCGGGGATCAGGCTTACGGCCTCGGCGGATACTTCCGGACTCCGGTTGAAGAATTGCTGCCGGTGAGTTGCGACTTCGCAAAAGAGGAGGAGGCGCCATCCCTTGCGCTTGCGTTGGTAATTGATCGAAGCGGGAGCATGTCCGGCGAAAAGCTGGAATTGGCCAAAGCGGCCGCCAAAGCCAGCGCAGACCTGCTTGGACCCAAGGACTACATTTCCGTCGTCGCGTTTGATTCCGAGGCGTATCCGGTCGTTCCGATCCAATCAGCCAGCAATGCGGCAGGCATCGCCGCCGAGATTGCATCGATCACCGAAGGCGGCGGCAC
>JBGSVX010000065.1:0-4103 GCA_041752795.1 Terrimicrobiaceae bacterium | reverse complement strand
CTGTTCCGTGAGGCTCCATCCACTGGTCTGCGAGTGGGTGCGCAGCGCCATGGATTTGGGGTTTTTCGGGGAGAAGCCCTTCACAATTTTTGCCCACAGCACGCGGGCGGCCCGCATTTTGGCAATTTCCATGAACATGTTTTTCCCCTGCGCCCAGAAGAAGGACAGGCGTGGTGCGAAGGCGTCAATATCCAGGCCTGCGGCGGTCCCGGTGCGCAGGTATTCGAGCCCGTCTGCGAGGGTGTAGCCCATTTCGAGGTCGGCTGTCGCGCCGGCTTCCTGCATGTGATAGCCGGAGATCGAGATCGAATTGAATTTTGGCATTTCCTTCGAAGTGAACTCGAAGATGTCCGCGATGATGCGCATCGATGGGAGCGGCGGGTAAATGTAGGTATTCCGCACCATGAACTCTTTGAGGATGTCGTTCTGAATTGTTCCCGCGAGTTGGGGAAGCGTCGCGCCCTGTTCGAGAGCGGTCACAATGTAAAATGCCAGCACAGGCAACACGGCCCCGTTCATGGTCATGGAGACACTGGTTTTATCCAATGGGATGCCATCAAAGAGGATTTTCATGTCCAACACGGAATCAATGGCGACCCCGGCTTTGCCAACATCTCCGACCACCCGCGGATGGTCACTGTCATAACCCCGGTGCGTCGGCAAATCGAATGCAACCGAGAGGCCCATTTGACCCGCCGCGAGATTGCGTTTGTAAAAGGCGTTGGATTCTTCCGCGGTGGAGAAGCCAGCGTATTGACGGATTGTCCATGGCCGCTGCACATACATGGTGGCATAGGGGCCACGGAGAAATGGAGGCAGCCCGGCAGAAAACCCGAGGTGCTTGCAGTTTGCGAGGTCGGAGTTTCCGTAGGCGCGTTTGATCCGGATGCCCTCATTGGTGAGTGTTTCCTCGGGGGCTTTTCCGGAGGTTTTGGCGCGGGCCTCCCAGGCGGAGTGGTCGGTGACCGCCGAGGGGGTCAAGTCAATGGTTGAGAAGTCGGGAATTTTCATGGAGTTGAGTCAGTGGCTTGAGTGGCTTCAGTGGCCGATGCCGAGAGATTTGTGGAGGCGGGTGAGGAGTTCCAGACTGTCGGCCCGGAGGTGGATAAAGTCATTAACCCCGGCGGTTTTGAAGGCTTCGACATGGTCCTTCGGAAAACCGGCGACGAGGACGAGCGCCTGGGATTTCATTTCGCGCAGAGCTTCCATAAAGCCGGGCACGATGTCCGGATAGGTTTCATCAGTCGAACACAGCACAATGACCGGTGCATGACTCTTCGCGGCGGCCTTGGCGGCATCATGCAGCGAGGTGAGGCCGGCTCCCTGATTCACAATGAACCCGCCGGCTGCCAAAAACCCGGAAGCATAATCCGCCCGGGCCTTGTGTTGTTTCGGCGGTCCAAAATTTGCAAGCCATGCGGCCGGTGCGGAGCCATGAAGTTTTTTGTGATTCCATGCGCGGGCCCGCAGAGCTTCGAATCCTTGTGCTGCCCGCACGACTTTGAGCCGGGTGATTTCGGGTTCGCACGCGGCAGAGCGCGGCAGGGATTCACAGACCTGACCGAGGGTTGCCCCGCCGGTGAAGGCCTCGGTGACTGCTTCCACAGACCGCCCGGTTTTCGGGTGGGAGTGTGGGCGGAGTGCCTCAATAAAGGACGCGCGCTCGGCATGCACGGAGCGTGAATCGGGTTCGGAACTGGAATCCAGCGGAGTCTCGGAGGGATTCGGGAACAGGTTCACACCAATAAACTCATCCCGCCGCGAGGACACGGCGGTCAGTTTCGCAGCAGCAGATTTGGCAATGTGATTTTGAGGAAAGCCAGCGCGAAGGGCGGCGGTCATTCCACCGAGTTTTTCGATCTCCTGGAATAACGTCCACGCTTTGTCGGCGAGTTCGGAGGTCAGGGTTTCCACATAATACGATCCGCCGGCGGCGTCTGCCGTGGCGGCAAAATCGCATTCCTCGGCAAGGATGGTGTGGACATTGCGGGTGATGCGGCGGGAAATTTCTCCCGGCACGCGCACGCAGTCATCAAAGGGCGAGAGGTGGAGGCTTTGCACCCCGGCCATGTAGCCGACAAACCCTTCGGCGGTGGTGCGCAGCATGTTGGTGTGAGGATCAAGGCGGGACTTGTTGAAAATCGATCCACGAGCATGCACATGCGCGGGAACGGGAGAGACTCCACATTTTTCCAACACATTTGCCCAAAGGATGCGAGCGGCCCGGAATTTGGCGATCTGCACAAACACGTGGGAGCCGATCGTGTAAGTGAACAGCATTTGGGAAGCGGCGTCTTCGAGGGAGATGCCTTGCTCCGTCAACTGACGCAAGTATTCGACCGCGGTGGCCAACCCGAAGGCAAGTTCCTCCACGGCCGTGCCTCCCGCATCGGCCCACAGACTGGCATTGATTCCGACCGTGCGGAGAGAGCCCCCGTTTGCCAGACTCCATTTCACGCTGGCAGCCATCTCGGCGCAGGCATCATCCAAAGCAATCGGCAGGACACCATCACGGGCGTATTCGGTGAGCGGATCACCAAGCACCGCGCCTTTCCATGCGCCTCCATGAGCTGCAATCAGCGAAAGCACCGGAAGGGCCGAGGCTCCGGCCCAAATGAAAAGTGCCGTGGAGCCGGGATCCACGCCATTCAGCGCGGTTTTGATATCCTCCAAGCAGGCCAGAGAAAGCCCACAGATCGCAACCTCGGTCGTGTCCGCCTCGGAGGGGTCCACCCCGCGCCGTGAGGCAACATCCAACTGAATCGCCAGCGCGTTCTGACCTCGTGGCAAATCGGCAAGGACCGCCTCATTAAAAAGTTTCGGTGTCCCAAATGGCAATTCCTGGGCAACCAGCGGACGAATCGGCACGGCTTCCGCTCCACGCCCAAATGGCACCATCCCGGGCCATTCCCCGCTCGACATTTTCACATCAGCCGGTCCGTAAATCGGCTGAAGTGTGATGCCTTCGTGAGTTTTTGTGAGCAATTTTTTATCGAAGGGAGCTCCTTTGAGGGATTCTTCTGCGGCGGCCCGCCATGCGGTGGGATCAGTAACTGGAAATTCGTCGAGTGAGAGTGGCATGGATTGGTAATTTGGTAAGGGATTTTGAAAGTTGAAGGGGGCTTAGAGTTCTTCGATGAGGACATCTGAGGTTTTGCCCTGAATGTTCAGACGCATGAATGTCGTGCCAGCGGAAACTGGTGGCTTTGCAGCAGTTGCCGCGGCAGCAGTTGCGGGAGAGGCCGCCGGGGCTGCTTTGGCAGGCGAAAGGAGCAGTTCGTATTCTCGAGGAAACATGGCAAAGAGCACGCAGGCTTCATCATCCGAGGGCAGGTCCTTTTCTTTGAGCTGGGCGCGCAGGGCCGGCATGCGGGGTTCCATCCCATCGGCCACGCGATTTTCCCGGCGGGTCTTGCCAGTATTTTTTTCCGCAATGGCCAGAACCGCTTTGTCAATCGGCCCCGGTGTGCGTCCATAATTTCCGAGCGCGATGTCCATTGCCTGGGGCGAGAAATTTTTCCAGCGCCCGAACTTCACATTGAGCATGGCTTGAGTTCCGACAATCTGGGAAATCGGCGTGACCAATGGCGGCCACCCGAGGGCCTCGCGCACCACCGGAATCTCGGCAAGCACTTCTGCTGAGCGGTCATCCATTTTCAAATCTTTGAGCTGAACCCGGAAATTCGAAAGCATGCCGCCGGGCACTTGGTAAATGAGCGTGTCACTTTCCACGACCTCATTGGCATGGGACGTGAACGCGGACAGTTCTTTGTAAACCCCGGTGAAATACGCTCTCAATTCCGCGAGCTTTTTTTTGTCAATTTTCGGGCAACGCGGATGCCCCTCCAACAAGGCCAGCATGCGGAGCGTGTCCGGTTGGGAGGTTCCATTTGCGAAGGGGCTGATGGATGTTTCCACTGCGTCCACCCCGGCATCAATCGCGGCCAGATACGAAGCCGCTGCGAGGCCAGCCGTGTCATGACTGTGCAGTGTGACCGGCAGGCGCGTGAGCTTTTTGATTTCTTTGACGGCCTGGGCGGCAGGAACCGGGGTGATCACGCCTGCCATGTCCTTGATCGCGAGGGAATGACATCCCATCTCCT
>JBGSVX010000064.1:0-1849 GCA_041752795.1 Terrimicrobiaceae bacterium | reverse complement strand
CTGCGGCGACCCAGGCCCGCGAGGCGATGCTGGCAGATCTTGACCAATTTCTCCAAGCGCCAATGCCTGCACGTGAGATCTACTGGACACTCAAAGCTCCCGTTAATGCGACCGGGACGTTTTCCATCGAGGTTCGAGCCGAGGGTCAAACTGCTATCCCTCTCACTGTCGTCCTTGGGGACGCCGCTCCGCCCCCTTTCCGGGAGAATCTGAATGATGGCAAGGGCCCTGTCCAAGTCCAGAGACCTTCTTCGGAAAAACATCCGGTTGAGATGGTGCGTGTGCAATACCGTGGAATAAAAGTCATGGGTGACTCCACATTCTGGCAACCCCTCGCTTCACTTGGCTGCTATTGGGATGCAGGATGGCTCCTCACTTACATCTTCGCTTACTTGCCAGCGATGCTATTTTTTCGATGGATACTGGGCATTCCTTAGTCCACGAAGGCCGTGATCTCACCTCAGAATCCCGGACGGAGTTCCGGGCTGTTACCGTTGCGGGCCCGTCACCATGGTGTCCAACCCTGAGCGCCGCGGTTGATCGCCTTGTCCCCGAGCGCAAAAGCCTGCCTTGGCCTTCTCAATGGGTGGCGTTTTCCACCGGAGAGCAGGGCCATCACGGCGTCGACCTCGCCCGCTTCACAGACACGGTCCCTTTGACTCTTGAGATTGGCGGCAAAGAAATTCCGGGTGTTTGCCTCCAGCCTGAAGAAAATGGCGTTATTGATCTGAGCAAATCATTCGGAGAAGCAAAAAGTAGAAAATGTGCAATTCTTTTTGCGCGAATTCAACTCCTTCAGGCCGCCACGGTCCATGCCGGTTCGGACTGGTGGATGAGGTGGTGGTCAAACGGCCGTCCGGTTTTTGATACCATGAGTCGCGGAAATCGCTGGCCGGTGACTGAATGTGCGCACGAGTTCAGTCTCGGCGCTGGAACCATTTTGATTGCAGTCGAGGTGGTGAGTGGAAATGGCGGTTGGTCATTCGCCAGCGAGGCGACCGCCCAGCCATGCGATCATGAACCCATCCCATTCCAGATAGAGAGTCGACGAATTTTTCACGTGGAGAATCCCTCCCGGTTTGTCGGCCTCACAGCAGTCAGTAACGGCAACGTCCTCTTGAATAGCCAGCCGATCCCGGTTCCCATGGAAGGCCTCAGGTACCGGCAAATCCCGGGCATCCCGGCAGACAGGCTCCACGATGGGGAGAATTCCCTTTCTTTGGCTTGGGATGAAACCCAGAGCCGACTCGGAACCCGGTGCCTTTGCTTGAACACTTTTCAGCATAGCGGAGAGGGACGGAAATTGGAAATGTCAGATCGGATCTTCGGTCTCACACTGGAGGACTTGCGGCTTACAACCGGACCGGTGATTTGCGATATCTCAGGTGACTCTGCGACCATCACCTGCCGCACCAACCTCGCTGTGCCGATCTGGTTGGAAGTCGGCGGGCAACGGATCGCAAGCTCCGCCGGGCTTTTTCACCGTTTTCCGGTCTCCCGGCTGTCTCCATCATCCTCTTATCCGTTTGAAATCCTCGGGCAGACTCACCCAGTTGGGCACGGAACGATCAAAACCCTTCAGGATTCCGGAGATTTTGTCTTTGCCGTTGTTGGCGATCCCAGCCCGGTTCCCCGAATCTGGCAAAACGTGGCCACAGAGATTACAAAGAATGCGGTGGATTTTGTGGTTTTCCTCGGCGATGCCACCGCGCATGGCTTGGATGATTGGCGGTGGGACACGGAGTTCTTTCGCCCGGCCACCGCCCTGTTTGCAAAGTTTCCCGTGCTGGCCATCAACGGAAACCATGATGAGAATTCCCTGATTTTCAATCGCATGTTTGGAAACTCA
>JBGSVX010000063.1:0-8209 GCA_041752795.1 Terrimicrobiaceae bacterium | reverse complement strand
GGAAAACAGGTCAAAATTGACATTGTGGAATTCAAGTCTCCGGATTTGGACGCCCAACTCGTTGCCGAGAATGTGGCCTCCCAATTGGAACGCCGAATTTCTTTCCGTCGTGCGATGAAGCGGGCCGTGCAACTCACCATGGACCAAGGAGCCCTCGGCATCAAAATCCGGTGTTCCGGTCGTCTCGGCGGTTCGGAAATTGCCCGCACGGAATGGTACCGCGAAGGCAGTGTGCCACTTCACACCATGCGCCAACCCATTGATTATGGTTTCACAGAAGCCAACACGGTTGCCGGAAAAATTGGCATCAAATGCTGGATCTGCAAAGAAATTCCAGTCGTCAAGGAGGAGGAACCCACCCGGACCCCGAAGGCTCCCCCAACACCCGCAGAGATCACGGCTGAAGCCTGATCCCATACCGCCACCAACAACTTTTTTAGGAGAATACGACCATGCCCTTGATGCCCAAACGCGTGAAATATCGCAAAACCCAGCGCGGAAGCCGCTCAGGCAACGCCTCGAGAACTCTCTCCATTGATTTCGGAGAATTCGGCCTCCAAACCCTCGAACGGGCTTGGATCACCAACACTCAAATCGAAGCTGCCCGTGTTGCCATGACCCGCAACATGAAACGCAAAGGCAAACTTTGGATCCGGATTTTCCCGGACAAGTCCGTGACCGCACGTCCGCCAGAAACCCGCATGGGCAAAGGCAAAGGCAATCCCGAATATTGGGTTGCTGTCGTGCGCCCCGGCAATGTGCTTTTCGAATTGGATGGAGTCTCCGAAACCATCGCCCGTGAGTCCCTCCGACTCGCCGCGAACAAACTCCCGATCCGCACAAAATTCATTGCGCGTCACCACGCCGGTAAATAACCTCCCAATCATCCCCAATCGTTCCGCCCTGCGGAACAGAAAAAACCTGAAGCACCCGCAAGGGCACTTCAGGTTTTTTTGTGGAGGGATGCAATCCCCGGCGTCCGGGCTTGGTTAAAGCCCAACGGCCTTGCGCACCTTGGCCATCGTACGATTTGCAAGGAGATTGGCCTTTTCTGCCGACGTTTTGAGCACGGAATTCACGTAGCCGGAATCGGCGAGGAGTTCCTCTCTGCGCTGGCGCATGGGGCGGAAGTATTCGAAGACAGCTTCGAAGAGTCGTTTTTTCAAGTCCCCATATCCGACGCCTCCATTGCGAAAATCGGCCTCCATGGTCAGATACGCGGCGGGGTCCGCCACCAATTTGTAGAGGCCAAGGATCGTGGAATTTTCCGTGCTCTTCGGGCTTTCCACCGGGGTGGAATCGGTTTTGATGCCCATGATTTTTTTCTTCAGGGATTTTTCCTCTTCAAAGAGTCCGAGGGTGTTGTGGTAGCTCTTGCTCATTTTTGCTCCATCCAGGCCAGGCACAACGGCCGTGGATTCCTGGATGCTGGGGGCAGGCATTTTGAGAGTTTCCCCGAAGGTCTCATTAAATTTGATCACAAGATCGCGGGTCACTTCGAGGTGTTGTTTCTGGTCCCGGCCGACCGGCACCAGATCACTCTCATAAATCAAAATATCCGCAGCCATCAGCACCGGATACGCAAAGAGACCGTGATTTGCCGCGATGCCCTTTGACGTTTTGTCTTTGTACGAATGACAGCGCTCAAGCAGGCCCATGGGGGTCAGGGTGCTCAATATCCATGCGAGTTCGGTCACGGCTGGGACGTCCGACTGACGGAAGAAGCATGCTTTTGCAGGGTCCAGGCCACAGGCCAGAAAGTCGATGGCCACATCCCGGATGTAAGTGGAAAGCGCAGCGGGGTCGTGAACCGTGGTGAGGGCATGAAGGTCCGCGATAAAATAGAACGCCTCGCCCTTTTCCTGAAGTTCGATGGCGGGTTTCATCATGCCAAAATAATTCCCCAGATGAAGAGTGCCTGATGGTTGGATGCCGGAAAGAATGCGCATAAGGGGCATGTGTATCTGAAAACTTCAGTAATGAAAAGGCGTGGGCAATGAGAAAGCGTTTTCGATGTGGTTGATCTCCGGGGGCCTGCCATCCAAAACTTCGATGATGTCAAAGCGGAATGCGATGTCCGGCATATCAAGCATACGAAGCCAGGCCATCGCGGCCCGCACAAGAAGCCTTCGCTTCTTTTTGTCCACCGCCTCCGCAGGCCGGCCATAGGAGTCTGTGGTTCGGGTTTTTACCTCAACAAACACAAGAACCTCACGGTCCCGGCACACTATATCAATTTCCCCACCATGCGGTGCACGAAAGTTTCGGCGCAAAATTTTCCATTTGGCTTTCTTGAGAAAATCCACGGCATGGTCCTCCCCGATTCTCCCGAGAACGAGGTGGGCGGGATCAGAGTCCCGTGCAGGTTTTCGCCACGGGAGCAAATGATCGACGATGGATCGGACTGGGTCCATGGGTCTGAAGCATAGCAAGGTGAGAGGCCGTCGGGTAGCCTTTGTGTTGATTGAATCCGTATTCCGGGTATCGGGCATGGAGTTCAAGCATGATCCGGTCCCGTGTGACCTTGGCGATGATGCTTGCCGCCGCAATGGAAAAACTGATCCCGTCGCCTTTCACGATGGCGGTGTGAGGCACAGGCAGGCCTCTCACGGGCAACCCGTCCACAAGGGCATGATCCGCATTCATTTGTACCAGGGCACGCGCCATGGCCAAATGCGTGGCCCTCAGAATGTTCACACGATCAATTTCATCCGGTTCTACCACCGCGACCGACCACTCGACGTCAGGATGCGATGAAAGCGCCTTATAAATCCGCTCCCGCTTGGAGGCGGTCAATTTTTTGGAATCATTCAAACCGGGAATGACCACCGGTTTCCGAAAGATCGCCGCCGATGCCACAACCGGCCCCGCCAATGGTCCGCGTCCGGCTTCATCAACTCCTGCAACCCGCTTGATCCCGGAATTCCAGAGGGCGTGTTCCCTCAGAAATGTACAGGAAGATTTTTCCTTACAGCCCTCGGCGTCAGGAAAGGCACGGTCCTGAAAAGCAGGACCCTCCAGCGGAGTCGGGGTGTGACATTCAGTCATGAGGCCATGCAAAAGGCACTCCGATGAAGTGCCATGCTTGTCCAAAGCAATTGACGGCTGAGGCAGCGTCAAAGCCGACCATGCACACAGCACTCCGATGGAGGGCTCTGCTTGTCAGAGCCGCATTGTTGACCTCCGCGTATAGCGGGAGCTCAACCAACCGTGCGCTCGGACTTTTCTTTAACCGTGGTGGCAGATTTGCCCTTGCGGTTGCGGAGGTAATTAAGTTTGGAACGGCGGACAGAACCATTGCGGTCCACTTCGATCTTGGCAATACGAGGCGAATTGAGAGGGAAAACCCTTTCCACACCTTCACCGTAACTGAAACGACGCACAGTAAAATTCGAGTTGATGCCGACGCCTTTGCGCCCAATCACAATGCCGGAGTAAACTTGGATACGTTCTTTCTCTCCTTCGATAACCCGGGTGTGAACCTTGACTGTGTCGCCCACTTGGAACTTGGGGAGATCGGTTTTGATCTGCTCTGCTTCAATTTTGTCAATAACGCTCATAAACGGGATATTTCAGGAAAAATGGGTAAATCTGGTAAAGTTGAACCGGGGATTGTTTCTCATTCCGGCTCCCAAAGCAAGCAGGATTCAAAGATTTTTTCAGCCCTTTGGCTGTCGCTGGGGTTTGGCGAGGCGGCGGAGGGTGGCGAGGCATTTTCCGTATTCGAGGATGGGTAGCGCTGGGTAGCCGCACCACGATTCTCCGGCGGGGATATTTTTTCTCACTCCGCTGCCTGCAGCGATGCGCGCACCAGCCCCGATGATGAGGTGATCGGCGATGCCGACGCGACCTCCCATTTGGACGAAGTCCCCGACGACGGTGGAGCCCGAGATGCCTCCGAATCCAGCGATGATGACTCCACGTCCAATTTGGACGTTGTGGGCAATTTGGCAGAAGTTGTCGATTTTGGAGTTGGGGCCAATGACGGTATCGCCGAAGGCGCCGCGGTCCACGCAACAAAGAGCGCCAAATGAGACATCATCGTGCAGGACGACCCTGCCGAACTGTGGGACATCTACCGGGCCGGTGGAGGAAGCGGCAACACCAAAGCCGGCCTCGCCAACCACGCAGCCGGAGGAGATTTTGACACGGTGACCGACGATGGCGCAGGAAATGGTGACATTGGCTCCAATTGTGCAATGGGTGCCGATGGAGACCCCTGGGCCGATGACGGAGTTGGGGCCGATGGTCGTTCCGGAGCCAATCGTAGCGTCCGGACCAATGACCACGCCGGGAGAAATGGAAACATCGGTGGCGATGGAGGCCTGTGGGTGCAGGCTGGGCGCATCAGCCGGGTGGATGCGAAGAGAAAAAAGGCGGAATGCGGCCATGGAGAAGGATCCGCGGGGGGTGGGAGTGATGACAGCCGCCACGCCATCAGGGATGCGGGCAAGGTCGGCCTTGCGACACCAGATCGCGGAAGCACGGGTCTCGACGGGAGCGGATCCCTTGGACTTTTCGAGGAAGGCCATTTTGCCGGGACCGGCGGCATCAAGTGGTGCGCAGGAGGAAATAGAAATGGAGGCAGTGGAGGGATCCGCGAGTTCGCCGCCCCCTGCCTGTGCAAGTTCAGAGAGAGGGATGGGGCCGAGGGTGATGTAAAATCTTGGATCCATGAAGAATGGTTGTGAGGTAAATTTGGAAAAGCTGAAAGATTAAAAAGAGCTTGTCCGGGAAGTGAAGAGCAAGGCGCAAAGAGGGGGAGAAAGAAGATGCAGGCTGGTCATGCGGCCTTTGTCATCCCAGCCAATGCCCGACTCATGCGGATTCCCGACGGGGAGGGATCAGGGAATTTTGCCGCACAGGATAGGTTGTTGGCTGGGGACGGGGTGCCAATACCTATGAAACCAGAGTGATTTGGAGGGCGGATCAGCCTCTGCGGCGCTTGACTTTGAGTTGGGCCAGAGATTTTTGGAGGGCTGCTTTCACGGAGGCGTGTTCCTCACCGAAGAGCTTTTCATTTTTCATGGCCTCTTCGGCGCGTTTCATGGCGGCTTCCGCTGCGGACTCATCAATTTCGTCTTCCCGGATTGCCATGTCCGTGAGAACTGAAACTTTGTCATTCACCACTTCGACGAATCCTCCGCCCACTGCCAAGCGAATTTCTTTGGAACCTTGAATCACACGAAGTTCCCCGGGTTCGATCTCGGTGAGGAGGCCGACGTGTTGGGGAAGGATCCCCAACTCGCCTTCCACACTCGGAACCACGACAGAATCCACCTGATCGGAAAACGTTTTGGATTCCGGCGTGACAATTTCAAGCAGCAGGGTCATGGACTCTTAAGTTTTAAGAATTAGTTATTAAGTTTGAAGCGTGCCGGATCAGCTTTGGATCTGATCGATGCCGCCCTTCATGTAGAAGTTGCCTTCGGCCACATCGTCGTGTTTGCCTTCGAGGATTTCCTTGAAACCACGAATGGTTTCCGGGATCGAGACATATTGACCGGGAGTGCCGGTGAAGACTTCGGCCACATGGAAAGGCTGACTGAGGAAACGCTGGATTTTGCGCGCGCGATAGACGGTGAGTTTGTCTTCCGGCGAGAGTTCGTCCATACCGAGAATGGCGATAATGTCCTGAAGGTCCTTGTAGCGTTGGAGCACCTTCTGAACGCCGCGGGCCACGTTGTAGTGTTCCTCGCCGACCACTTCGGCCGAGAGAGCCTTGGAGGTTGACGCGAGAGGATCCACGGCAGGATAGATGCCCAATTCTGCAATCGAACGTTCCAACACGATCGTGGAATCAAGGTGCGCAAAGGTGTTGGCTGGTGCCGGATCGGTCAAATCGTCCGCAGGCACATACACGGCCTGAACCGAGGTGATCGAGCCTTTCGTGGTCGAGGTGATGCGTTCCTGGAGGTCGCCCATTTCCGCTGCAAGCGTTGGTTGGTAACCCACCGCGCTCGGGGTTCGGCCAAGGAGAGCGGAAACTTCCGCACCCGCTTGGGAAAACCGGAAAATGTTGTCGATGAAAAGCAACACGTCCTGATTTTTTTCATCACGGAAGTATTCCGCCATGGCAAGGGCCGTGAGAGCCACTCGGAGACGGGCTCCGGGAGGTTCGTTCATTTGGCCGTAAACAAGCGCCACTTTGGATTTACTGAGGTCGTCCTGAACGATAACGCCGGCATCACTCATTTCGTGATAGAGATCGTTGCCCTCACGTGTGCGTTCGCCCACTCCGGCGAAGACCGAATACCCACCATGGCCTTTGGCAATGTTGTTGATGAGTTCGAGAATGACGACAGTCTTGCCCACACCGGCTCCACCGAAGGCACCGGCTTTGCCGCCCTTCGTGAACGGACAAATCAAGTCAATAACCTTAATTCCTGTTTCCAGGATGGATGGTTTGGTGTCCTGCTCAATCAAAGGAGGAGCATGACGGTGGATCGGGTATTTTTTCGTGAAGGTCACGGGACCACGCTCGTCAGTTGGTTCACCGACCACGTTGAAGATACGGCCAAGCACACCTTCCCCCACCGGCACGGAGATCGGAGCTCCGGTATTCAGCACGGACGCTCCACGTGTGAGGCCCTCGGTGGAGCTCATGGCGATGGCACGAACCCAGCTTTCTCCAAGGTGTTGTTGGACCTCAAGGGTCAGCTTGTGGGTTTTCCCGTCCGCAGTGAATTCGATTTCCAATGCATCGTAGATTTTTGGGATGGGTCCATCGGCGGGATTGAATTCCACGTCAACGACGGGACCGATGATTTGAACGATTTTTCCTTTGGTGCTCATGGTGAATTAAATTAGCTGAGCGCGAGTTGCGCTGTGGAGATTTCGAGAATTTCGTTGGTGATCGAGGCCTGGCGGGCCTTGTTGTATTCGAGGGTGAGGTCTTTGACGAGTTGCTTGGCGTTGTCGGTGGCACTTTTCATGGCGACCATGCGGGCGCTGTGTTCAGAGGCACGCGTTCCAAGCAGCATTTGATAGAGTTCGAAGTGGACGTAATAGGGCAGGATGGCATCCAGAACTGAGTGTGCATCCGGTTCGATGAGTATCTGGGAATCATTGGAAATTTCGACCTCTTCGCCCAAGCCCATCTCAGCAAGGCTGGTGATCGGCAAAAGAGGAATCGCCGTCGGCAATTGGCTGAGCGTATTGACAAATCGCGGAAACAAAATCGTCACGCGGTCCACTTCCCCGGCCAAATATTTTTCCATGGCCATCTTGGAAATATTTTTGGATTCCAAGAAAGTTGGCTGATCCCGGAAAGGAAAATCGGCCACCATTTTCCGTCCGGTGCGCACAAGGAATTGAGTTCCCTTGCGCCCCACCGAAATGAACTCGGTTTTGTCTTTGTCGTAGGCCAGTGCCTCGCGGCACAGGTTGGTGTTCAGAGCGCCACAAAGACCTTTGTCCGTGGTGAGGAGAATAACCAGTTCGCGGCCCGTGTCTTCTCGATGGGCGAGCAGGGGATGCAGGGATTGGTCCACCCGGTCGCGCAAGGAGACAAGCACCTTGTTCAGCAAAATCGCATAGGGTCGCCCGGCGATGGCGGCCTGCTGCGCTTTGCGCATCTTCGAGGCGGCAACCATCTGCATCGCCTTGGTGATCTGCGAAGTGTTTTTGACCGACTTGATGCGCCGGCGAATGTCACGAAGGGAAGCCATCGGTTACACGCTGAATTTTTTGAACTCGTCGAGAGCCGCAGCCAATTCTTTCTCGACCTCCTCGTCAAATTGCTTCTTCGCGAGGATTTTGTTCAGGATGTCTTCTTTTCGGGTCGTGAGAAAATCCATCATCTTGGTTTGCAGATCCTTGAGTTTCTCGACCTCAACATCGTCAAAATAGCCTTTCTGCATGGCCCAGATGAGTGCGGCCTGAAGTTGGACTTCGAGGGGTTGATATTGAGGTTGTTTGAACAACTCGACGATGCGCTGACCCCGGTCCAGTAAGGCTTTGGTCTTCGCATCCAAATCACTGCCGAATAGGGCAAAAGACGCCAATACGCGTAACAGGGCAAGGTAAAATTTGATTTTGCCAGCGACCTGCTTCATGGCGTTGATCTGGGCTGCTGAGCCCACGCGGGACACCGAGAGACCCACCGAAATGGCCGGACGGATGCCCTGATAAAAGAGATCGGTTTCCAAGTAAATCTGACCGTCCGTGATCGAGATCACGTTGGTCGGAATGTAGGCGGAAACGTCAC